>JBKGZE010000078.1:0-8370 GCA_046545735.1 Gemmatimonadota bacterium
GACGAGCGATGACCAGGCGCTGGATCTCGTTTGTGCCTTCACCGATCTGACAGACCTTGGCATCGCGCATGTGCCGCTCGACGGGGTAATCGTTCGTGTATCCGTAGCCACCCAGGAGCTGCACGCCCCGGGTGGTGATGTCCATGGCGGCGTCGCTCGCGTACAGCTTGGCCATGGAGGCCTCCTTGGTGTACGGGCGACCCGTCTGCTTCAGCCACGCGGCGTGATATACCAGGTGCCGTGCGGCGCGTATTCGTGTGGCCATGTCGGCCAGTTGGAACTGTATACCCTGGAAGTCCCGGATCGGTCGGCCGAACTGTTTTCGCTCGTTGGCGAAGGCGAGCGCCGTCTCGTACGCTCCCTGCGCCAGCCCGAGGGAAAGGGCGCCGACCCCGATTCGTCCGGAGTCCAGGGTCTTCATGAAGTTGATGAAGCCCCGGCCTTCCTCGCCCAGTCGGTTCTCGACCGGGACTTCCACGTCCTCCAGGATGAGCTCGCGCGTGTCGGACGAGCGCCAGCCCATCTTGTTCTCTTTCTTCCCGGCCCGCACGCCCGGCATGAACGGCTCGAGCTCGGGGGCGTGCCCGACGCCCACCCGGTCGGCGTCGGCTCGGTCGGTGGTCTCCTTGGTGACGATGAAGCTCGTGATGCCCCTGGCTCCGCGGTCCCGGGCCGTCACCGCCGTGACCACGAAGATCTCACCGACGCCGGCGTGGGTGATGAAGATCTTGTTGCCGTTGATCCTGTAATGCCCGTTCTCGCGGACCGCCGTGGTCCGGGTCCCTCCGGCGTCGGAGCCCGCATCGGGCTCCGAGAGCCCGAACCCGCCCAGGACCGTGCCCGCGGCCAGGAGGGGCAGGTAGCGCTCCTTCTGGGCGTCGGTGCCGAAGCTCAGGATCGGCGAGAGCCCCAGCGTGGTGTGGGCGCTGACGGTGATCGAATGGCTCGCATCGATCCGGGCCAGCTCCTCGATGGTGATGATGTAGGTCAGGTAGTCCAGCCCGAGGCCGCCGTAGGACTCGGGCACGTCGATGCCGAACCAGCCGCGGTCGGCCATCTTCCGGACGTTGTCCCACGGGAAGCGGCTCTGCTCGTCCAGCTCCTTCGCCACAGGAGCGATCTCGCGCTCCGCGAACGCCCGCACCTCCGCCCGATGGCCCTCGTGCTGTTCCGTCAGGTATGGCTGCATCCGGTCCGCTCGCTCGCGCCTCGAGTCGTCGCACGGGGTGCCGTGACTCCAGTTGCTCCGGGCGCGGCCCGCCCCGCTCGTGTCCAGCCTCAAGGTACGTCGCGGGGCGTCCGAGGGGAAGCCGCGGGGCGTCCGAGCGAAAGCCGCGGGGCGGCGGTCCGGCCGTGGATCTACCGGCGGGCGGCTGCGCTGTCAGCTGCGGATGCGGCGGCGGCGCTTCGGGGCGGGCCACCGGGGTACGATGCGGCGGTCGGGCGGCAGGCAGCGGTCGCAGCCGCGGCAGCGCCAGGGCGCGTCTTCGCCGAAATACCGGAGGATGTAGCGGCGGCGGCAGCCTCGCTGGTACGCGTACCCCTGCATCTTCTGGAGCTTGCCCAGGTCCGCCCGGTGCTTCTTCTCTTCCCATGCCCAGTCGACCCCGAAGTCGGGGCGTTCCAGGCGTTCCAGCAGCCGGTAGGCGGCGCCGATGCCCCGGGGTCGCCAGTCCACGAGTCCCCGCTCCTTCAACGAGTCGAGCAGGCGGTGCTGGTCTGGCGGGCTCACCGCGGGCAGAAGATCGGCCGGCGGCAGCGGCGCCCAGCGGTGGGCGAGCTTGGGTCCGACGCCCGCCCGGATGGCCTCGAGCAGGAGCCGGGCGGTCGGCTCCCTGCCCAGCTCGTCGGCGGCGCGCGCGGGGGACGCGATGACGCGGATCCACGCGCCGGAAGTAGCCGCGCCATCCCGCTCGACCGCCTCGTTGGCCGCCAGGAGCCGGAGCACGGCCTCGAGCCGGGTGGCGCCGCCGGCCAGGCGCGCGGCCTGGCGGAACAGGTCGCCCTGGAGCAGTACCGTGCCGCCAGGCCCCGGCGCGCCCTCGCGGGCCATGGTCAGGAGCCGGACCACGCTGGCGACGGTCTTCCGATCCGGGTGGGCCTGCTCCAGCAGGAACTGGCTGGTGAAGCGGTCCGCATAGGCGTGGAGGAGCACGCAGTCGGCGGCCTCCCGGTCGCGACCCGCCCGGCCCGCCTCCTGGTAGTAGTCCTCCATGGTGGAAGGCGTGTTGTAATGGATCACGAGCCGTACATCGGGCTTGTCGATGCCCATGCCGAAGGCGTTCGTCGCGGTCACCACCCGGAGCTGCCCGTTCATGAAGGCCTCCTGGAGGCGGTGACGCTCCCCGGCCCCTATCCCGGCATGGTATCCGCCAGCGGAGACGCCCCGACGGTTGAGGAAATGCGTCACCGCGTCCACGCTCTTGCGGGTGGCGGCGTAGACGATGGCGCTCCCCACGCCGCCCGCCTGTCGGCGATCCGCGAGGAGTCGGGCCAGGAGCTCGTCCTTCTCCATGTCGTTGCGGGCGGACAGGACATGCCAGCGAAGGTTGGGCCGATCGAATCCTTTCGCGACCACCACTGGCGATCGGAGGCGGACGTGCTCGATGATGTCATCCCGCACTTCGGGCGTAGCCGTGGCGGTCACGGCCATGGTGGGGCAGTCGAGCCGGTCCCGGACCTCGCCCAACCGCATGTAGCTGGGCCGGAAATCGTGCCCCCACTGGCTGATGCAGTGCGCTTCATCGACCACGAAAAAGCCCACCTCGAACCGCGCCAGACGGTCGGTGAAGGAGCGGCTGACGAACCGCTCGGGCGCCACGTACAGGATCCGCACAGCGCCGCTCTCCACCGCGTCCAGCCGTGCCCGGAGCTCTGTCTGTTCGAGCGTGGAGTTCACGAACGTGGCGGGGATCCCCACCCGGTCCAGCCCGTCGACCTGGTCCTGCATCAGCGATATGAGCGGACTCACCACCAGCGTGACGCCCGGCAGGACCTGCGCCGGGATCTGGAAGCAGAGGCTCTTCCCTCCCCCCGTGGGCATGAGGACCAGCACGTCCCGGCGCGCGAGCACCGCGCGGATCGCCCGGTCCTGACCGGGACGGAAGTCGGGGTATCCGAAGTGCCGCTCCAGCACTGCGCGGGCGGCGATGAGCGGGTCCGGGGCCGGCTGCATGATCGTCATGGCGCCGACGATGCACGACGGGTCGGGGCAGCGGAATGGCCGATCGGGACGAATACGCGAGGAGGCCACGTCCCCCGCGTCCCCCACGTCCCCAGTCGGGGGTGGCGCAGCGGGGCCGGCGGGGCGGGTCCACCACGGCACCGGCTTTGCGCGATAGGAGATCGACCGACACCACGGGAGGGCGGAGCGCATGGCATTTCTGGAAGACTTCATGGATGAAGAGAAGGCGTGGAACCTGGTGGCCCTGGCGAGCGCCACGGTCGCGGGCATCGCGGTACGGAATCTCCTGGAGACCGGGTGGGAGGCTCTGCGGCGGGACGAGCCGCCGCAGAACCCGGCGGCGCGATCGGTGGGCTGGGCTGATGCCCTGGCGTGGACCGTGGCGACGGGAGCAGCCGTGGGGGTGGGGCGCCTCCTGGCCCAGCGCAGCGCGGCCGCAGGCTGGAAGCGGGTCAAAGGGCGTTACCCCAAGGGTTTGGGCTGAGGCGGAGAGGCTTCAGCGGGGGCGGAACGCGAAGCCGAACCGGCCGGGGACCCATCCGGGCCGTGAGGCCGCGCGCCTACGCCAGCGGGTCCACCGCCGGTACCTCCCGGCTGATCTCGACCCGCCAGACGGTCGGACCCTGCTCGACGTATTCCCACCCGTACTCGCCACGGTGCTCCGCCTCGAACTGGTAGCGCAGCGGCTTGGGGTCGTGGTCGTTGACCAGGACGAACGACTCCCCTTCGGCCAGTGTCCTGAAGGTCTCGAAGATGGCCGGGTGCTTCTCCCGCGGCGGGATCACCCGCACGTCCAGCACCCGCTCCGTCCGGTCTTCCCTGTCGCTCTGCTCCATAGCTACTCGTCTCCCGCGCGTCGTATGAATACCCGCACCAGGTCCTCCGCCTGCTCGCGGACCTCGTACTCGAATCCCCGTTCGGCCAGCTGCGGGAGCAGGAACTTCGGCTCCCGCACATTGATCTGGACCAACGTGTGATCCCGGGGAAGTGTGTCGAGGGCCGCCAGCGTCCGAACCATCGGCTCCGGTGGCTCGAGCCCCCGCACATCCAGAACGACCACGCCGTCCGCCGCGGACGCACCCCCGGTCCCGCCAGGCACCGAGGCGCCGGCTTCCTCCTCCGCGGGCTGACCCGTCCGCTCTCCGGCCGCGGCGTCGTCCCCGGCCTCACGCCAGAACCAGACGACCCAGTCGCCCTCGCCGTGCTGCTCGGTGTGGTGTCGGAACCCCTGCTTGGCCAGCACCGCGTACAGCGGGGCCGGCTCGAAGATCGCCCGCAGCCGGAGCGCTCCCCCCGCTGGCACCTCCTGCTTCGCCGCCATGATCCGACTGAACGGCTCCTTCCCCTGCCGCAGGTCCTCCCGCACGTCCAGCTCGATGACCTTCTCCTCGTCGATCGCCTGCAACGCTTCCGGCCGTTCGTCTGCCATGTATCCCCCCGTCTCCGGTATCCGCCCCGGGCCCGCGTTCGAAGTCGAACTCGAACCCGCCCCGTTCAACCGAGCCAGCAGCTCCGCCTCGTCCACGCCCGCGACCCGGGCCGCCTGCGCCACCGTCGCGAGCCGGGCCATGACCTTCCGCATGGCCGGATTGCGCAGCCGACGGAACGCCGGGGAGACGCTCTCAAAGACGTCGATCAGCCCCTCGTCACGGGCGATGACGTCGGCGACCCGGTCGTCGGCGGTGATGCGATGGCTCACCCCCAGGCTCCTTCCGCGATCATCCCCGGGGTCCACGCCGGCTCCCAGACGAGGACGGGCTCGACGTCGCGCACCCCGTCGAGGGCTGCCACCGCGGCCACCACCCCGTTGGTGATGTGCATCTCCATGGGGCAGCCCGGCGTGGTCAGCGTGTAGCGCACGGTCACGACCCCATTGTCGATCTCGATTCCGTAGACCAGCCCCATGGTCACGATGTCGAGACCGACCTCGGGGTCGATCACCCGGCCCAGCGCGTCCCAGACCGCCGGCTCCCGGACGCTCACGGCTTCTTCCATCCCAGTCTCCCCATCTGAATCGTCTCCACCACCACCCCGATCCCCGCCACGACGGCGGCCGCCCGCGCCCAGTCGCCCGACCCCGCGAGCATGGCCACGAGCAGTCCGAGAACGCCGGCGGCCAGCAGCGATCCAGCCACCGTGGCCGCCCGGCCCGAATACAGCTCCGAGACCCGCGGGACCGGGCCCTCCGAGACCCGCGGGCCGTAGCGATGGAACCAGACCAGGAACGGCACGATCTTGTAATAGTGGGCCGCCACGAACACACTCGGCCCGAGGACCAGGGCCGCGCCGTAGGTCGTCGCCACACGGGCGGGGGCCAGGTCGGTCGTCAGCATCACGCCGCCGAGGACCAGGCCCAGCCCGAGGATCACCAGCCCCGCCGCGGCCAGCCGGAGCCCGGCGTCCAGCTGCCGCTTCACTCGACGGACGTAGAACAGCCGCGCCTGCACCAGGAACGACAGGAGCCCGACCCCGATCAGCGCCGCAGGCACCCAGTGCGCCAGCGCGGCCCCCGCGTGATGGAAGAGCGCCAGCCATGCCACACCGAGGGCTACCAGCACACCCGCGGCCTTCCCCCACCGCTCCGACGCGCCGTGGCTCAGCAGGAACATGGGCAGCAGCCGGTGCGCCACCCCGATCATCACCATCAGCACCCACCCCCCCAGCGCCACGTGCATGTGCACCCCGAGCGCCGTCCAGCGCGCCACCCCGAGGAACCCCCACCTCAGGTTCCCCGTCAGGGCGAGCCCCAGGAGCAGTGTGATCAGCAGGTAGACCGCCGCCGCCACGAGCGTCCACCACGTCAGATCACGATTCGATGAGCGCGCCAGCGTCGCCACCAGGTTGACGACGAACAGCAGCACGCCCGTCCCGAACGCGGCCGCCCCCACCAGCATCACCCAGGCATGCCCGCCCAGCAGGCCGACGACGAAACCCACGAGACCCGGCACGAACACCGCGAAGCTCACGTGGGCCAGGCCCTGCCACCGGATCGGCTCGCCCAGCGCCACCGGCAGAAACTGGTACAGCGCCCCCCAGATCGAGAGCGTGATCCAGCCGAGCGTGAACAGGTGCGCCACCCCCACGACACGCGACGATGGGTACCACCCCGCCGCCAGCTCCGGCGCCACCCACACCAGCCCCAGCGCTCCCGCCAGCAGGAACAGCATCCCCGCGGCGAAATGCTCGCCCGGCAGCCGGAACGGCGGCGCGGTCCGCGCCGCCAGTCCCGGCGCGATCGCCGGTGCCTTTGTCACCGTGCTCATTCCGTTCTCCGCTCCGATCTCGTCCGGTGGTCCGCCCCGCGATTCTGGACAAAAACATGATCAATGTCAAGGTGCCGGGGCGATCGCGCCGGGAGCCGTGACGGGTTCACGGGAGCCGTGACGGGCCCACGGGAGCCGTGACGGGCCCACGGGAGCCGGTCAGGTGCTGGTGCCGTCGTCGAGGGCGCGGAGCGAGAGCCGGGCTTCGTCGAGCACGCGGTCGTAGTGGCTTTCAAGGCCCTGGTGGGAGCCGCGGCAGCCATCGATGACGCGCCGGGTCCACTCGATGTAGCTGAGTCGCCAATCGACGGGCCAGTCGGCGGGCGGGGCGTGGAGGACGTCGTGGACGTTGACGATCTTGTCGGCGATGCGGACCAGGCGGGCGCGTCGGGAGAGGTGGGGTGCGCGCCGGACCTGGAGTTCCTTCCGCGCGCGTTTGGGGAGGGTGTTGTCGTCGGTGACCTCCATCACCACGTCCCGTACTTCGGTCCCGAAGATCCTCTCCAGCTCTTCGGGTGTGGTCTCGGTGTCCTCTACGGTGTCGTGGAGGATGGCGGCCTGGAGGGTGACGAGGTCGGTGATGCCGTGGCGGGCGAGGATCTCGGCGACGACGATCGGGTGATTGATGTAGGGTGAAGCCTTCTCCCCCTTGCGCCGCTGGTCGCGGTGCTTGTCGGCGGCGAAACGCAGCGCACCGAGGAGCCGGGCCTCCAGGCCGTCTTGCTCCTCCACGTCAATCCCCGCAGGTGGGAGCGGATCGAGTGGCATCGAGGAGCGCCTCCGGGCGGAGCGAGTCGGTGCGGCGATCGTTCCGCCAGATCACGCGAGCCCGTCCAGGCGCGCCATGGTGGGTTCGTCGAGGCGCAGCGACGCTGCGGCGGTGTTCTCCTCGAGGTGCGCGATGCTCGAGGTGCCCGGGATCGGGAGCATGGCGGGCGATCGGTGGAGGAGCCAGGCGAGCGCGATCTGAGCTGGGGTGGCGCCCAGCCGCTCGGGAATGTCGCTCAGCGGCCCGTCCGCTTCTGCGAGAGGCCCGGCGTTCAGGGGGCGCCAGGGGATGAACGCGATCCCCTGGCGCTCGCAATACTCCACCACGTCGTCCCAGTCCCGCTCGACCAGGTTGTACTTGTTCTGAACGGAGACGATCTCGACCGTCCGGCTGGCCTCCTCGATGTCGGCCACCGAGGCCTCGGACAGCCCCACGTGGCGGATCTTGCCCTCGTCCTGCAGCTGCCGTAGAAGCCCGAACTGCTCGTCCCGGGGCACGTCGCGGTCGATCCGGTGCAGCTGGAAGAGGTCGATCCGGTCGACCCGGAGCCGCTGCAGGCTGCCCTCGCAGCGCTCGCGCAGGTGCTCCGGGCGTCCGTTCGGCCGCCACTCCCCCGGCCCCGTCCGGACCAGCCCCGCCTTCGTGGCGATGACCAGGTTCTCCGGGTACGGGTGCAGCGCCTCCGCGATCAGCTCCTCGCTCAGGAACGGGCCGTAGGAGTCGGCCGTGTCAATGAACGTGATGTCCAGCTCGGGAACGCGCCGGAGAACCTCCAGCACGCGCGCCCGATCGTCCGGGGGGCCCCAGACCCCCTCCCCCACGATCCGCATGGCGCCATAGCCCAGCCGACGAACCGGCAGATCGCCGCCGATCCTGAACGTCCCGCTCTCTTTCGCCGTTACCGTCGCGTCCTGCATGCTGCGCCTCCCGAGGTGCCGTGCGTGGCGGCTGCTGTTGCGTCTCGGATCGCAACCGCCTGGTTGCAGGATTCGATCCGGGAACCAGAGGAGAGCAAGGGAGGGCGCCCCGTTCGCCGGTGCGTCGCGGCGGGCCCGTTCGCCGGTGCGTCGCGGCGGGCCCGTTTGCCGGTGCGTCGCGGGCACCCGATCTTCCGGGCGGCGGCCCGGCCGGGTGGGCGCGGGCCAGCGTGAGTG
>JBKGZE010000079.1:0-8197 GCA_046545735.1 Gemmatimonadota bacterium
GTTCTACCGCTACGACTAGGAGCGGTCCGCCCGGGCGCCCGCGCCGGCCAGGCCGCGCAGGCCCCGACGCTACCGTCCCGGCGTATAGGACCCGAGGATCCGGGGGCCCGCGGCGCCCGTGACGGACGGAACGTTGCCGGGCCGTCGGGCGGCGTGGGCCCAGGCGAGGACGGCGAACGCGACGGCCTCCTTCGCGCCGGGGTCCATCCCCAGGACCTCGCCCGTGGCCACGGGCAGCGGCGCCACCGCCTCGCGGAGCATGCCCATGAGCGCGCCGTTGCGGGCGCCGCCGCCCGTCACGATCAGCTCGCCCCCGGGCTCCGTGCGGATCCAGCGCGCAACAGCGTCGGCGATGCTCCGGGCGGTGAAGGCGGTGAGCGTAGCGATGAGGTCGGCCCACGCGGCGCGATCGGTCGGGAGGACCTGTCCCACGAGCGTCTGCACGTAGCCCCGGCCGAACGTCTCCCTGCCCGTGGACTTGGGCGGCGGTCGACGGAAGAAGGGGTCGCCGAGGAGCTCCGCCACCAGGTCGTCGTCCACCGTGCCCCGGCGGGCCCACGCGCCATCCCGGTCGAAGCACTGGGCGCCGTTCGTGGCCAGCTCGACCGCTGCGTCGATGAGCGCGTTGCCGGGGCCGGTATCGAACGCGACCAGCGGGTCGTCCGACCCCCGCGGCGGGACGCGCGTGAGGTTCGCCATACCGCCGATGTTCTGGAGGACGCGGACGTGGTCCGTCGCGAACAGGAGCCGGTCCACCCACGGGACCAGCGGGGCCCCTTCCCCGCCCGCGGCCACGTCGCGGCTCCGGAAATCGCTGACCACCGGGATACCGGTGCGCTCGGCCACCGTGGCGGGGTCGCCCAGCTGGAGGGTGGCTCCCCGGCCGCCGTCCCCGGTCGGCTGGTGCCACACCGTCTGGCCGTGCGAGCCGATCAGGTCGATGGACGGCAGGCTCACGCCGGCGGAGCGGCAGAGCTGGAGCACGGCCTCGGCCAGCCACTCGCCCAGGCGGGCGTGAAGCCGGGCCAGCGACCCGGCGCTCCCCTGCAGGATCGTGTCGTGGATCTCGCCGCGCCGGTCGGACCCGAACGGCATCGTCTCGAACGCCAGCAGTCGCCAGTCGGGAGCGTCGGGGTCCCCGCCCCCGATCTCCACCAGCGCCGCGTCGATCCCGTCCAGCGACGTTCCGGACATGAGCCCGACGACCCTCACGTCGGCTCCTCGCCCCTGCGGGTAGCGTCGCCGGCGGCGCGGGCGTCGGGCCCGCAGTCGTCGACGAGGCGGGTGAGGACCCCGCCGGCCTCCTCGAGCCTGCGGGCGGCCTCGGGCCGGTCCACGTCCATGCAGCCCATGACAATGGCGGTCTTCACGTGCCCGCCGGCCCCGTCGAGCAGGTTTGCGGCGGCCGCGCGCTCGAGCCCGACGGTCTCCATGAGGATCCGCTCGCCCCGGTCCCGGAGTTTCTGGCAGGTGACCTGGAGGTCGACCATGAGGTTGCCGTAGACCTTCCCCAGCCGGACCATGGCCGCGGTGGTGATGGTGTTGAGGACCATTTTCGTGGCCGTGCCCGCCTTCATCCGTGTCGAGCCGGTGATGACCTCCGGCCCCACCAGCGGGGCGATCACGACGTCGTGGGCCTCGTCCAGCGCCGTGGTCGGGTAGGTGCAGAGGAGGAACCCCGTGCGGGCCCCCCGCTCCCGGGCGCGGGCCAGCGCCCCGTGGACGTAGGGGGTCGCCCCGCTGCTGGTGATCCCCAGGACGAAGTCGTGCGCGCCCACCCCGCGCTCGTCCATGGCCGCGGCCCCGTCCTCGGGGCTGTCCTCGGCGCCCTCCTGCGCCCGGACCAACGCGGCGTCGCCACCGGCGATGACGCCCTGTACCCGCTCCGGGTCGGTGCCGTAGGTGGGCGGCATCTCGGCGGCGTCGAGCACCCCCAGGCGACCGCTGGTCCCGGCCCCCACGTAGATCAGCCGACCGCCGGCCTGGAAACACTCCACCACCAGCTCGATGCAGTGGGCGATCTCCGCCCGCTCCTCGGCCACCGCCTCGGCCACCATGCGGTCCTCGGCGTTGATCAGGTCCACCACCTCGAGAGTGGAGAGCTGGTCGATGCGCGCGCTGCGCGGGTTGCGCCGCTCGGTGAGCCGGGCGTCCGCCGCGCCGTGCGAGTTGCTGTTTTCCGCGTCGTTCCGGTACATTCGGCCGGTCACAAGGTACCCGTGAGGCGCACACGATGCGAGACTTCCTCCAGCAGGCACGCACCTTCCACGCCGACCTGGTCGCGCTGCGTCGCGACCTCCATCGGCATCCCGAGCGCTCCTTCCACGAGGAGCGGACGGCCCGCGTGGCCGCGGACGCCGTGGCCGCCCTCGGGTTCGACGTGCGCCGGGGCGTCGGCGGGCACGGCGTCGTCGCCGAGATCGGCGCCGGTGGCCCCACGGTGGCGCTCCGGGCGGACATGGACGCCCTGCCGATCACGGAGTCCAACGACGTGGACTACCGGTCCACGGTCGAGGGGGTCATGCACGCGTGCGGGCACGACGCCCACACGGCCATGCTGGTCGGGGCCGCCCGGCTGCTTGCGGACGCCCACGCCGCGGGCGGGCTGACCGGCCGGGTCCGGCTCCTCTTCCAGCCGGCGGAAGAGGAGTCCGACGCGCAGAACCGGAGCGGGGCGAGGCACATGATCGACGGCGGCGCCATGGCCGGCGTCGACGCGCTCTTCGCGCTCCACGTCGGCCCGCACCTGCCGGCCGGGAAGGTGTTCACGCGCGAGGGCCCGATCATGGCCGGGAGCGACACGTTCACGGCGCACGTCCTCGGCCGCGGGAGCCACGGCGCCCGCCCCGATGCGGGGCGAGACGCCATCGTCCTGGCCGCTCACGTGGTCCTGGCCGCCCAGAACGCCGTCGCGCGGCGGATCTCGCCGATGAGCTCGGGCGTCCTGACGCTGGGCACCGTCCACGGGGGAACGGCGGAGAACGTGATCGCCGATCGCGTGAGCTTCGACGGGACCATGCGCTACTTCGATCCGGAGGTCCGGCGGCGGTTGCGGGGCGCGCTGGGGGAGGCGCTCGCCGTCGCGGACGCCCTCGGCGGCGGGCACGAGCTCGAGCTGCGGGAGGGCTACCCGCCCACGATCAACGACGCGGGCACCACCCGGATCGCCACCGAAGCCGCCCGCGCCGTGCTCGGCCAGGACGCGGTGTGGGACGCCGAGCCGATGATGGGCACCGAGGATTTCGCCATCCTGCTGGAGGAGGCACCCGGCACCCTGCTCTGGCTCGGCGCCGCCCCCGAGCGCGCCCGGGAGCTGCACCGTCCGGACATGGACATCGACGAGTCGGTCCTGCCCGCGGGCGCCGCGGTGCTGGCGGCCAGCGCCGTGGCGGCGCTCCGCCGCTGAGGACTGCCCGACGGGGCGCCTCAGGCCGCCATGCGCTCGCAGGACTCGGCGCAGGCCGCGGCGACCTCCCGGACCTTCTTCATGACGTCGTCATCGAATTTCCCGGCCTCCTCGGCCACGTCCCGGCACAGCCGGGCGTTCACCCCGCACACGCGCTTGTGGTTCGGCGAGCCACGGAGCATGAAGTTGCTCGCCGTCTGACACATCTCGACGCAGTCGGACATGACCCGGATCATGTGGGCGGTGTTCTCGCCACCGCCATGACGGAGCGCGTGGCCGGAAGCGGTCAGGAGGACCTGGTGCGTGCGGGTGCAGTCGTCGATGCACTGCTCCATGTCGGGTGAGAACGACTTGCCTGCGGCGTCAACCATGACGGGTCTCCTCGGATCTTGGATGGGTCCCGGACCAGACTCGGGTGCCCGGGTTGCAAACGCCACACCAGCGGCCCGGATGGGAGGTCCGCCGGCGGACCGTGTGCCGGCCTCTGCTCGGTCCGCAGCGGCCCGGCGCGCGTCAGCTCCGGATCCGGGCCCCGCGCGCGTCAGCTCCGGCGGCTCAGCCGGCCGGCGCGCGGGTCCCGCGGCCGCGCAGGGATCCCGGTGCCGGCTCCGCCTTCCACCAGTTGGTGCCGGCGGCGTGGTGGACCCGGAGGTCCCAGTCCGGCGGCAGATCGACGCCCACGCCCCGGGTGCGGGGCAGGCGGCGGGGGTCGCGGATCCGGGCGGCCTCCTTGGCGAGCTCGTTGTGCAGCTCCACCACGGCCCGGAGCCGACGGAAGTGGCCGTCGCGAGCGCCCGTGGTCTGGCGGATCCGGACCTGCCAGTCTTGGCTCGCGCCGCCATCGGCCAGCTCGAGGAAGACGTCGAAGAACTCGTCATCGAGGAGCGCGTCGAGGGCTTCGACGTACTCGGCGTCCAAGGAGGTGCCGTAGACGCGGACGACCTCCCGGAGCGCCTCGCGGCTCGTCCGCAGCTCGGCCGCCGCCCAGGCGCCCCAGCCGCCGGCCGGGGCGTCCGCGGCAGGCAGCGCCGGATCGATGTCGGCGATGGCCCGGGTGTTGTGCGGCTCCAGCAGCTCCAGGAGCGAGTCGGGGGGGTAGCGGGGCGGGTTCCTCAGCCCGCCCTTCACCAGCGTGCCCCAGGCCTCGAGCATCCGGGTCAGGCTGCGGCTGCCCCGGCGGAAGGCGCCGAGGGAGCTCCGGAGCCGACGCACCCGGTCCTGCCGCTCGAGAAAGCGCTGCACGAACACAAGCGTCAGCAGGATCCCGAGGGTCTCCGTGGCCAGGTTCGGTCCGAACCGCTGGGCGATCTCGTTCTCCGGCGCCACCTGGCTGACCACCGTCGCGACCACCACCAGGCTACCCAGGACGATGTACAGCACGGGCCACCGGATCGGTCTCATCGGTCCTCCAGCCAGTCCTCGATCAGGGAGCGGGAGAGCGAGAGCGGGGGCGGGATCGTGACGCGCCGCGCCGCGAGGTCGTCGCGGAGCTCCGGTCGCGTGAACCAGCGGGCGTCGTCGAGCTCGTCGCCCAGGGTCGGCTCTCCCGCCTCGATCTCCGTACGGTACCCCACCATCAGGGTGTGGGGAAAGGGCCACGGCTGGGAAGCGAAGTATGCGGTTCGGACGACCTGGAGCCCGACCTCCTCCTTCACCTCCCGGGCCACCGCCTGTTCGAGGCTCTCCCCCGGCTCCACGAACCCCGCGAGCGTGGAGAAGCGGCCGGGAGGCCACCCGGCCTGGCGGACGAGCAGCGCCCGCGCGCCGCGGCGCAGCAGCGTGATGATCGCCGGATCGGTGCGCGGAAACTGGACGGCGGCGCAGGCGTCGTTTGCGCACACGCGCTGGTGCCCCGCGCGCTCAGACCGGGTGGCCGCGCCGCACACGCCGCAGTAGCGGGCTTGCCGGTGCCACGCCAGCAGCGCGGCCGCGAACGCGAGAAGGCCGCTCTGCCAGGGTGGGAGCGAGGCGACCGCGGACCGGAGACTCTCGAACCGTCCGCCCGTGCGCGCTTCCAGCGCGGCCGCCTCTTCGCCTGTGACGAGCCGGGCCCCGTACCGCACCCCGTCCCGCTCGCCGAGGAGCACCGCCGGAGGTTCCGCGCCCGTATCGCCCTCGCCGTACGGCTCGGTGTACGGCGCGCCCTCCACGAGGAGGGCCGTGTGGCCGCGGACGACCAGCACCCGCGCGTCCGGGCCGAGCACGGCCTCCTCGCCCCGGCACTCCTCCAGCCGGTCGAGGCCGACGCCAGTGAGGAGGTCCGTCAAGCGTGCGTCAGCCGGATACGGTCCGGGTGATGGTGATTGGCTGGTCGATCCGGATGACGACCTGGGCGCCTTCCGGAAGCACCGCGTCCACGTCGGCCGTGCCCATGGCGATGGCCGTGCCGGCCGCCGCACCGATCGCGGCGCCCTTCAGCGTCGACTCCGTGTCCTTCCCGAGCACCTGCCCCAGGATGGCGCCCGCCGCGGCGCCCGCGGCCACCTTGCCCGCGGTCTCCCCCGCGCCCGTGCGGGACTTCTGCTGCACGTCCGCCCGCTCAACCGTAGCGTCCAGCGGGTAGCTCTCACCGCCGAACGAGATGGCCTCGAACGCCAGCTTGATCGCCGCCGTCTGGCCCACACGCTCGGACGGCGCGATCGCCGTCACCCGGCCCCGCACGGTGGCGCCGGCCGGCACCAGGACCGTGCCATCGGCGTCCACGATCGGGTCTTCCAGCCGGGCCGTGAACGATTCGCCGGCCCGTGTGGTCTCCGTGGACAGCGCATCGTTCATCCGGAGCGCCACCGTGGTGCCCGTGGGGACCGTTCGGGTCACCGTCCGGGGCTGGGGCGTGGGCTGCCGCTGCTCTGGCTGGCGGGGCTGCTGGGCCCGGGGCTGCTGGGTCCCGGGCCGCGGCGTCGCCCGCGGCGTCTCGCCCGACTCCTCCGCCACCGCGGTGTCCTCGAACGTGGCCGCCGCGGTGTCCCCTTCCAGCGCCAGGTCGAGCTCACGGTCGAGCTCGTCCTCCTCGAGGGCGGCGCGGTCATCCGCGTCGCCGCACGCCACGGGGCCCAGCCCGAGGGGCACGAGGAGGAGAAGGGATAGAGTCAGTGCGTGGCGCCGCATGGGGAACCTCCAGATGCGCTTGTTCGGTGCGTCCATGACCGTTACCCTTCGGGGCAAACGATATGCCATGATCGGGCCGTACTCTGCCGTCAGGTGGATGTGCGGCCTTCCTGTACGCCCAAACATATCATTGTCGCTCGTCACGCGCCTGTACCCGTACCTACGGCCCTATCGCAAGGGGTATCTGCTCGGCCTCTTCATGGTGGTGCTGGCCAACGGGTTCTCGATCCTGGCCCCGCGGCTCCTGGGCGACGCCATCGACGCGCTCGAGCAGACGGGTGTGACCCGGGGTGTGATCTGGCGGTACGCGGGGCTGATCGTGCTGGTCGCGCTGCTGGGCGGAGCCGCGCGCTTCGGGATGCGCCAGCTGCTCAACGGCTACAGTCGCAAGGTGGAGACGGACCTGCGGCAGGACTTCTTCGCCCATCTCATGCGGCTCGATGCCTCGTTCTACGACAGCTGGCGCACGGGTGACCTGATGAGCCGGGCCACCAACGACATCCTGAACGTCCGGATGGCGGTGGGTCCGGCTGTCATGTACACGGTGAACACGGTAGTGCTGGGCGCGCTGGCGGTGGCGTTCATGCTGGCGGTCAGCCCGGTCCTGACGGGACTCGCCCTGATCCCCATGATCGCGCTCCCGCCGGTGACGCTGTACTTCGGGAAGCGGATCCACGAGAAGACGGAGCGGATCCAGGCGCACCTGGGGGCGCTGACCACCACCGTGCAGGAGAACCTGTCCGGCGCGCGGATCGTACGCGCCTACACCCAGGAGGACGCGCAGGAGGAGGAATTCGGCGCGATGAACGAGGAGTACCTGCGCCGGAACATGTCCCTGGTCATCTCCACGGGCGCGTTCTACCCGGCGCTGTCGCTCATGGCGGGGCTGGGCATGCTGATCGTCCTCTACGTGGGCGGCCGGCTGGTGATCGCCGAGGCCATCACGATCGGTGATTTCATCGCCTTCGGCTTCTATCTCACCATGATGATCTGGCCGATGATCGCGCTGGGCTGGGTCATCAACCTGTACCAGCGCGGGGCGGCGTCGCTGCGTCGGATCCTGGACGTGTTCGACACGCCGGCCGCCGTCCGCGAGCCGGCCCGGCCCGTGGAGTTGGAGGGAGTGCGGGGCGAGGTGGAGTTCCGGGGCGTGAGCTTCCGGTACCCGGGGACCGAGCGACCGGTCCTGCGGGACGTCAGCTTCCGGGTACCGGCCGGCTCCACCGTGGCGGTCGTGGGCCCCACCGGCGCCGGCAAGTCCACAGTGACCTCGCTGATCACCCGGCTGTACGACCCCACGGAGGGCACCGTCCTCCTGGACGGCGTGCCGCTGCCGGACCTCCCGCTGCGCGCCGTGCGCGATGCCATCGGCGTGGTGCCCCAGGACGCGTTCCTCTTCAGCGAGACCATCGCCGAGAACATCGCCCTGGGAATCGATGCCCCGGAGATGGAGGAGGCGGACGTCATGGCCCCGGTCCGGGCGGCCGCGGCGATCGCCCAGCTCGACGAGGCCATCGCCGGGTTCCCCCACGGGTTCGAGACGCGGCTCGGCGAGCGGGGGGTCAACCTGTCGGGCGGGCAGCGTCAGCGGACCACGCTGGCGCGGGCGCTGGCCCGCGACCCCCGGGTCCTGATCCTGGACGACGCCCTGAGCGCCGTCGACACCCAGACGGAGCGTCGGAT
>JBKGZE010000080.1:0-8150 GCA_046545735.1 Gemmatimonadota bacterium
CTCCAGGACCGCGTAATCGTAGCGCTCTTCGTCCGGAAGGAACGGGAACGGGACCTCTTGCAGGCGGGCGAGCCATTCCAGCAGCCGGTCGATCCGGCCCTGTATCGCCGTGCGGTCGAGCGCGGGCAGACGGGCGTCGTGGGTGTGGATGCCGAGCAGCGTCGCCCGGACCGGGTGCGCTTCGTAGTACCACGGCAGGAACGCGTCCCGCAGCTCCACGAACTCCTCGCGAGCCGCGGCCACCGCCTCTTCGCTCGGCGGCGCGACCATCGGCGACGGCTCCCGCGCCGGCCCGTTCTCCGCCGGCGCGCACGCGGTGACCAGCATTCCCAGCGTCAGGACGGCGAAAGGCAGACGTGACGACACGGAACCTCCTGCAGGTTGGACGGGGATATCAAGCTAGGAGCGCCCGGTGCCACGCGCCAGCACGCGCCGCTCCATGCCGCTCGCGCGCTCGCAACGCTCAGGCAGCCCATGATTGCCAAGAGCGCGTAGAGAGCGCATCCTTGACGGAGTACCTGCCCGCCTCCCTCGCCAGCACGCAGTATCATGAACGCAGAGCTGATCCGGGTTCTCGTGGTCGTGCCCACCCCGGCCATCCGTGCCTCGATCACGGCGGCGCTCCCCCCGCGGGATGGCTACGAGATCCGTACGGTGGGGACGGTGGCCGCACTGCGCGAGAACGCCGGCCCCGGCCGGGCCGACGTCATCCTGCTGGAGCTCCCCCAGCCCGATTGCCCGCTGGACCCGGTGGCGGTGGCGCTGGCGCACGCCCGGGACACGCCGGTCCTGGTCGTCTGCCCCCGCTCCCGCGAGGCGCTGGCCATGCGCGCGGTGAATGACGGGTGCGCGGAGTACCTGCTGGCGGAGACGCTGTCGGAGGCGGTGGTCCGGCTGGCCATCCGCCACGCCGTGGCGCTGGCCCGCTCCGAGCGTCGGCGGCGGCAGACCGAGCGTGCGCTGCAGGACAGTGAGCACCGCTACCGCGGCCTGTTCGAGCAGTCCCGCGACGCCATCTACATGACGGAGCGGAATGGCGAGATCGTCGAGCTGAACCAGGCCGCGCTGGACCTGCTGGGCTACGAGTCGGACGAGCTCATCGGGAGCGATGTGCGGACGATCTACGCCGACCCCGCCGACCGGGAGCGGTTCCAGCAGGAGATCGAGGCGCTGGGCCACGTCCGCGATTTCGAGCTGCGGCTGAAGCGGAAAGACGGGCACGAGCGCTGGGGTCTCATGAGCGCGTGGGTGCGACGGGACCCGGGCGGTCGCACCGTCGGCTATTTCGGCATCGTCCACGACATCTCCGAGCGCAAGAAGGTGGAGGACCGGCTCCTCCACGAGGCGTTCCACGACGCCCTCACCGGCCTGCCGAACCGGGCCCTGTTCATGGACCGGCTGGAACGGGCCGTCGCGCGCAGGCGACGGGGGGAAGAGCGTCCCCTGGCCGTCCTCTTCCTCGACATGGACCGGTTCAAGATCGTCAACGACAGTCTCGGGCACATGGCCGGAGACGAGCTGCTCCGTCGCATGGCCCGGCTCCTGGCGGACCACGTCCGCGAGGAGGACACCGTGGCCCGCATTGGAGGTGACGAGTTCGCCATCCTGCTGGACGGCGTGGACGACCCGGCGGACCCCACCCACGTGGCCGAGCGCGTCCAGGCCCGGCTGCGCGACCCGTTCCCGATCCAGGGGCAGGACGTCTTCACCTCGCTGAGCATCGGGATCGCCCTCGGCGGCGCCGAAGTGCAGGAGCCGGAGGACCTGCTCCGGAGCGCCGACACGGCCATGTACCGCGCCAAGGAGCTGGGGCCCGCCCAGTATCAGATCTTCGACGAGGCGATGCACGCCCACGCCGTCACCATGCTCCAGCTCGAGACCGACCTGCGCCTGGCCCTCGAGCACGACGAGTTCATTGTCCATTACCAGCCGCTCATGGACCTGGCGACCGGCCGCATCCGTGGATTCGAGGCCCTGGTCCGCTGGCAGCACCCCCACCGCGGCCTGCTCCCACCCCAGACCTTCATCCCCCTGGCCGAGGATACCGGCCTGATCGTTCCCCTGGGGGCCTGGGTGCTCCGCACCGCCGTGCACCAGCTCGGAGAGTGGCGGCTGGCCGACGCCGCCGGCACGGACCTCTTCGTCTCCGTCAACCTCTCCGCACGCCAGCTCGTGGTCAGCGACCTGGTCGAGATCGTAGCCACCATCCTGGAGGAGGAGGGCGTCCCCGGCCGGGCGCTCCGACTCGAGATCACCGAAAGCGCCATGATGACCAGCCCCCGCGCCACCATCGCCATGCTCGGCCGCCTCCGCGAGCTCGGCGTCCTCCTCTGCATAGACGACTTCGGCACCGGCTACTCCTCCCTCAGCACCCTCCACGAGCTCCCCATCGACATCCTCAAGATCGACCGCAGCTTCATCAGCCGCCTCGGCGCCGAAAACGAAGGCCACGTGGTCGAGAGCATCATGGCCCTCGCCCGCAACCTCGGCATGGAAGCCGTCGCCGAAGGGGTCGAGACACCCGGCCAGCTCGAATGGCTCCAGAAGATCGGACCCGGCGCCGTCCAGGGCTTCCTCTTCTCCACGCCCGTCGACCCCGAGGCCGCCCGCAAGCTCCTCGACCGTCAGGCCTCCGACGCGCAGTCATCCGGCTGACGCGCGGACCACCCTGGCGTTCCCCTCCGACCCACACCCCGTCCCGTTCACGGCCGTCCGGTCGAGCCGCATCCAATTCGGCAGACCACCGCCAACGGTGCACCGCCCGCCCTCGCCCACCCTGCCATAATGGCCGAAAAACCTGGTACGTCCGCTGCTTCATACAGGGGCCGGCTGCGCCGGTGGACGCCGGCGCCGGAACCAGAAGTGAACGTGCGGAACCCAAGAGCGAGGAGGACAGCATGGCGCGAGTTCCAGTGACCCAGCGGACCCGTTCCCCGTGGGCGGAGATGAACCGGTTGGCCCGTGAGATGGACAGCATGTTCGGTGGCGTGAGCGGCTCGAACGACCTGTGGGCCCCGCCCGTCGATGTGGAGGAAACGGCGGACGAGATCGTCCTGACGGCGGAGCTGCCGGGCATGAAGCGGGAGGCGATCGACATCGAGCTGGAGGACGGCGTCCTGACGATCCAGGGCGAGAAGAAGGAGGAGGAGAAGCAGGAGGGCACGCAGGGGCTGCTCTACGAGCGTCGCTGGGGCTCCTTCACCCGTCGCTTCACGCTCCCCCGTGCGGTGGACGCCGGGAACATCACGGCGAGCTACCAGGACGGGATCCTGAAGGTCCGTGTCCCGAAGGCCGAGGAGGCCAAGGGCCGGAAGATCGAGATCACCGAGGGCGGCCGGGACGTGAGCTGAGGCCGCAGTGCTGAGGGTGGGGAGCGGTGGTGTGGCGCCGCCGCGTCCCCGTTCTACCCGCTGACCGTACAGACGAGAGCCCCCGGGCGAGGCAGGATACTCGCCCGGGGGCTCCGCTCATCGCGGGGCGCGTTCGCGGCGGGCCGTGGGTGACCGGGAGCGCCGGCGCGGTGCTAGCGGACCCGGCCGGGGACCTCCTCGACCCAGCCGCGCTCGACCCGGAAGGTCCGACGGAGCGTGGTGTCGCCGGCCTTCAGGGTGGCCTCGTACAGCCCGGCCTCCGCCCGGCGCAGCTCGTCCGCGCTGGTGGGCCCGCCGAGCTCTCGGGGCCGGGGCTGGCGGGTCATGTAGTTCCAGGTGAGCTGGTGCATGCCCGGGCGGCCGCTGCCGCTGAGGCGCGCGACCACCGCCCCGCTGGCGGCCTCCTCCCGCTGGTCCGCGACGGGCACCTGGTCGGGGGCGTCGCCCTCGGGCGGCTCCCGCAGCTCCGGCTCGTCCGGCCCGCGGAGCCTCGGCCCCTCGGCCTCTTCCAGCTGGCGGATGGTCACCGTCGCGTCCTCGCCAAGGTCCTCGGAGAGGTAGTACGTCAGCGTGACGCCGTACGGCGGGTTGGGCGCCCGGAAGAACTGGTTCCCGTGGGCGGCAAGGGTGCTGATCTGGTTGTAGACCCGGCCGTCCTCGACCGGGAAGAGGTGGGCGGGCTCCGCCAGCAGCGCGGGCGAGAGCTCCTGGAGGGCGCTGATGTCGAGCACGTAGATGCTGCGACCGAACGTGCCCACCACCAGGTCGTTCTCGGCGTAGGCGAAGTTCATGTCCCGCACGCCCACCGTCGGCAGCCCGTTCTTCAGCCGGGTCCAGTGCCCGCCGCCGTCGATGGTGAAGTAGACGCCGCGCTCGTTGCCCACGAAGAGGACGTCCGGGTTCTTCGGGCTCTCGCGGACCACCCAGCTGCCCGCGTCCTCCGGGAGGTTCCCGCTGATGTTCGTCCAGGTGGCCCCACCGTCATCGGTCCGGTAGACGTAGGGTCGGTAGTCGTCGCGACGGTGGCAGTCGTGGACCACGTACGCGCGGTCGGCCACGTGGTGGCTCGGCTCGATCTCGGCGACCCAGCAGTGCTGCGGCGCCGGGCTCTGGATGTTGTCGTTGACCCGCTCCCAGCTCTCGCCCCGGTCGGTGGTGGTCCAGATCAGGCCGTCGTTGGAGCCGGTCCAGAGCCGCTCGCGGTCGAGCAACGACTCGGCAATGGAGTGCAGCGAGCGGTACGAGGTGTGGGCGCTGTCGGGCTGGGGGTCGTAGCGGTTCCCGCGCGTCATGTCGGGTCCCAGGACATCCCAGCTCTGCCCCCGGTCGTTCAGCCGGAACAGGTGGTTGCCGCCGAGGAAGATCGTGCTCTGGTCGTAGTGGCTGAGGATGAACGGGGTGTTCCAGTCCCAGCGGAACTCGTAGCCGCTGAGGTAGCCGGCGTCCTCGGAGTGGGGCTGGAGCGGCACGACTTCCCATGTCTCCGTGTTCCGCCGTCCGATGTTCCCGAACTGGGACTCGGCGTAGACGGTGGTGGGGTCGTCGGCGCTGACGTGGCTGACGAAGCCGTCGCCGCCGTAGATGCTGTACCACTCGTACTCGGTGATCCCGGCGCGCTCGCGGGTCATGTGCGGCCCGCACCAGGTCCCGTTGTCCTGGGTCCCGCCGCACACGTAGTACGGGGTCTTGGTGGTGTCGATGGAGACCTCGTAGTACTGGCCGACGGGGAGCGCGATGTGCTGCCAGGCGGCGCCCTTGTCCCAGCTGATGTAGACGCCGCCGTCGTTGCCGAGGATCATGTGGTCGCTGTCGGCGGGATCGATCCAGAGGGCGTGGTGGTCGACGTGCACGTTGCTGAGGCGCACGGTCTCGAAGTGTGTACCGCCGTCCTCGGTCAGGGACATCAAGGTTCCGGCGAGGTAGACGCGGTCGGCGTCGTTCGGGTCGATCCAGACTTCGTTGTAGAAGTAGTCCGGGTGGGCGGACACGTCGTGGACCTGCCGCCAGCTCTCGCCCCGGTCGTCACTGCGATAGACGCCGCCGGTGATGCTGATCGAGGGCGAGTAGGCGCTGCGGGCGTCCTGGATCACGGCGTAGAGGCGGTCCGGATCGCTCGGCGCCACGCCGACCCCGATCCGGCCGAGCTTGCCGGACGCGGGAAGCCCGCGGCTGCCGGCGGCGTCGTCGAGGCGGGTCCAGTCGCGGCCGCCGTTCGTCGTCTTCCAGATCCCGCTGCCGGCGCCGGCGCCTTCCATGCGCCCGCCGCCCCAGCGGATGCGGTGCCAGCTGGCGGCGTAGAGGACGTCCGGATCGCGCGGGTCCATCTTGAGGTCGACGAATCCGGTGGTGTCATTGACGAAGAGGACGCGGTCCCAGCTCTCGCCACCGTCGGTGGTCTTGTAGATGCCGCGCTCCGGGTTGGCGCCCCAGAGGTGTCCGAGGGCGGCGACCCAGACGATGTCCGGGTTCTCCGGATGGATCACGATCCGGCCGATCTCGCGGGTCTCATCCAGCCCCATGTGCTCCCAGGCGCGACCGCCGTTCGTCGACCGATAGACGCCATTGCCCCAGCTGTTGGAGCGGAGCGAGTTGCGCTCGCCCGTGCCCACCCAGACCACGTCGTGGTCACTCGCCGCGACCGCGATGTCCCCGATGGAGGTGAACGGCTGGTCGTCGAAGATGGGGGTCCAGGTGACCCCGTGGTTCACGGTCTTCCAGACGCCGCTGCCGGCGTAGCCCGCGTACGCCGTCTTCCCGGCCGACCCCTCCGGCACCGCGATCGCGGTGACGCGGCCGGAGTGGTTGGCCGGGCCGATCAGCCGGAAGCGGAACGGCTCCAGGAGGTCGTCGGTGAGGGCCCCGGGCCCGGTCACCGGGTCACCGACCTGCGCACCGGCCGGAACGGGGACGGCGAATGCGGCGAGCAGGGCCAGCGTCAGCCCGGCCCGCCCACGGAAGGACAGGATCTCTTTGATCACGCGAACGGGGTCCACGGTCGGATTCTCCGTCGAAGTCAGGTTGCTCGTTTGGCTGCGCGCCCGGGGGTACCGGCCGGGCGGGGAGACTCAAAGTACAGGACGCGCGAGGGGAGTGCGACGTTGGGGCGTACGGATAGGCATGGGCCCCTACCGCCTCACCGCCGACCGCACCATGGCCACGACCATGTCCACCCCCACCCGGTTGTGCCCTCCCCGCGGGATGATCACGTCCGCGTAGCGCTTGCTCGGCTCCACGAACTCGAGGTGCATGGGTCGCACTGTGGCCATGTACTGGGCGAGCACCGACTCCGGGGAGCGGCCGCGCTCCTCCATGTCGCGGCGGAGGCGTCGGCCGAGGCGGACGTCGGCGTCGGCGTCGACGAAGAGCTTGACGTCGAGGAGGTCGCGGAGTCGCGTGTCCCAGAGGATCAGGATGCCGTCCAGGATGATCACCGGCCGGGCCTCGACGCGCTCGGTCCGGTCGGTGCGGACGTGGCTGGCGAAGTCGTAGACCGGGACATCCACACCGCGTCCGCCGAGGAGCGTCTCGAGGTGCTCGACCAGGAGCTCGGTCTCCAGCGAGTCCGGATGGTCGTAGTTGATCCTGGTCCGCTCGTCGGGCGGGAGGTGGGCCGCATCCCGGTAGTAGGAGTCGTGGTGCAGCACGGCCACGTGGGGCTCGCCGCCCAGCGCCTCGATCAGGCGACGGACGACGGTGGTCTTGCCACTGCCACTGCCCCCGGCCACGCCGAGGAGGACGGGTCGATCGGCTGCTGCGGTCACGGCAGCACAACATGTCCACGCGGCCCGGCGGAGGCAACCGTCGGGTTCCGCCCCCGGGTCCTGGGGTGAGCCGGTCCGACCCGGTGCGCCGCGCGCGCGGCCCGGTCGGCTGCCCGGCTACACCTCGAGCGGGCCCGGGAACTGCGGGCCACCAGGGGGCGGACGCCGCTTCCCCCGCGTGTAGCGGCCCGCGTCGCTGCGGCTGATCCGTCGCTCGGCCACCAGGGCCTCCAGGACCAGCTCGCCGGCCGCGGCCCGGGCGCCGGGCGGGTCCGTCTCCAGGTCGAGACGGTCCACCACCTCCATCAGCGACGGCACGCCGTCCAGCCCTGCCAGCAGCGCCTCGTCCCTGGCCATGTCCGCCAGCTGGACCACGCCGCCCCGGTCGAAGTGTTCGACGATGTCTTCCAGCTCATCGTCCAGCGGCACCCGCCGACGGTTCTCGAACGTCTCCAGCGCGGCCCGCGCCACCAGCTCCCGCGCGATCTTCGGCGCGCCCTGCAGCTCCCCCTCGTACTCCAGCTCCACCTTGCCCGTGATCGCCGGGAGCGCCGCGTAGACGTCACTGACCCGCGGCACGACGGTCTCATCGCCCAGGATCACCGCCCGCCGCTCCGCGTTGCTGACCGCGGTCTCCAGCACCGTGATCGGCATCCGCTGACTCACGCCGCTCCGCTGGTCGATCCGCTGGTCCCGCCGGGCCAGGAAGGCGACCCGCTCCACCAGCTCGGCGATGAACACCGGGACCGACACCGGCTTGCCGCCCCGCTCCAGCCACGCTTCCTGGCGGGTGATCTCCATCCCCGCCTCGACCTCTTCGGGGTAGTGGGTCATGATCTCGGCACCGATCCGGTCCTTGAGCGGGGTGACGATCTTGCCGCGAGCCGTGTAGTCCTCCGGGTTGGCCGTGAACACCAGCATGACGTCCAGCGGCAGCCGGACGGGGTAGCCTTTGATCTGGACGTCCCCCTCCTGCATGATGTTGAACAGCCCCACCTGGATCCGGCCCGCCAGGTCC
>JBKGZE010000081.1:0-8077 GCA_046545735.1 Gemmatimonadota bacterium
GCTTCATCCTGCTCGCCTTCGCCTGGTGGGAGGAGCGCAGGAAGGGTGAGCCCAAGCCGCGGGTGCGCGAGTGGCCGCACGGCGTGGCCTCGTCGACGGAGCAGCCGAGACGAAAGGTGGTGGCGTGATGGCTGGCGACCTCTTCCTCATCTTCATATCGGCGCTGCTGGTCAACAACTTCGTGCTGGCGCTCTTCCTCGGGCTCTGCCCGTTCATGGGGGTGACGGCGCGAGTGGGGACGGCGCTCCGGATGGGCGGCGCCAACATCTTCGTGATGACCATCACGTCGATGGTGGCCTGGTTCCTCAACACCTACATCCTGATCACCGCGCCGTACCTGCGGATCATCTCGTTCATCGTGGTGATCGCCTCGCTGGTCCAGATCGTCGAGATCACCATCAAGAAGGTGAGCCCGGCGCTCTTCCGCGAGCTGGGGATCTTCCTCCCGCTGATCACCACGAACTGCGCGATCCTGGGGCTGGCCATCTTCCAGACGAACCGGGGGTACGGCTTCCTCGAGGGCCTGGCCTTCGCCTTCGGGGCCGGCTTCGGCGTTACGCTAGCCCTGATCCTCATGGCCTCGATCCGGGAGCGGACGCAGCTCTCGACCATCCCCTCGGTGGCGCGGAACATGGGACTCGTGCTCATCATCGCCGGCAGCCTGTCGCTGGCGTTCATGGGCTTCGCCGGACTGTTCTCGTCATGAGCACGATGGTGGGGGTGGTCGGGTTCGCGGCGCTCTTCGCCGTTTTCGGATTGCTGGGGCCGGTGCTTCTGCGCAAGCGCTGCAGCGGTGAGAGCTGCGGCTCGTGCAGCGAAGCCGAGTGCAAATACACGGAGTAGCAGATGACGGAACGTGACAAGGGGCGGCCTTCGCGCCGCGAATTCATGGCCCTCGGGGTGGGTGCCTTCGTGGTGGCCGCCACGCCGGGGCTCATCCGACCCCCGCGCCGCGTGGTGCGTCGGACCGTGCCCGTCATGGGCACCATCGCCGAGATCGGCGTGGTCCATCGCGACGCCCGGTACGCGCAGGGCGCCATCGATGCCGCCATCGCCGAGCTCCGGGCCGTGGATCGCACCATGACTCGCTTCGACGCTCGCTCGGACTTGGGCCGCGCCAACCTGGGCGCCGTGGCGGGTGCCGTGGCCGTGAGCCGGGCCACGGCCGAGGTCGTGGGTGCCGGGCTGGAATGGGCCGACGCCAGCGGCGGCGCCTTCGACCCGACTCTGGGGCGCGCGCTGGAGCTCTGGGACCTCGGCCACCGTAGCAGCCCGCCGTCCGCCGGCGAGCTGCGCCCGCTCGCCGGCGGTGGCCTCTACCGGTCGCTCGAGCTGGGCGAGCGGGGTGGAGAGCCCGTCGTCGTCTATCACGACCCGGCCATCGCCCTGGACCTCGGCGGGATCGCCAAGGGGTACGGCGTGGACCGGGCCGTCACGGCGCTCCGGGAGTGGGGGATCGCCGACGGGCTCGTCAACGTCGGCGGCGACCTCTACGCCCTCGGTGTGTCGGAGGACGGGGACGCGTGGGAGGTGGGCGTCCGGGACCCGGACGATGCCGGCCAGCTCGCGGCCACGTTCCGGATCAGCGACCGGGCGGTGGCCACGTCCGGCGACTACCAGCAGTACTTCGACCACGACGGCCGCCGCTATCATCACCTGCTCGATCCGCGCACAGGGGAGCCCCGGAACGTGGCGACCCGCACCGTGACGGTGGCGGCGGATCGCTGCATGACGGCCGACGCAGCCGGCACGGCCGTATTCGGGGAGCAGGCGGACGCCGCGCGCCGCACCATCGCGGCCGTGGACCCGAGCGCCGAGCTCCTTCACATCGGATAGTACCAGGAGGCAGCACCATGGAAACTCACCTCGCCTATTGCTCGGCCTGCGACCGTGAGGTCGAGGTCACCCTAAAGCCGGGGTACACTCCGGAGCCCGGGAAGCCCGTCCCGGCCGAGGCCATGGTCTGCCTTGCTCACGGTGAGACCTGCACCGGCGCGCTGTGCCCCCTGTTCGGGATCCCGCCTGAGCAGATGAAGGAGAACCTGGACCAGAGCGGGCTCCGGGAAGGGTCCTGAGAGGAGGAGGCATCATGGAGTCACGGACCGTATTCTGCCCCAAGTGCGACCACGACGTCACGGTCACCCTGACGCCCCACCCTCTCCACGGCGGCCACGCCACCCTGTCCGATGGCGGGGAGCTGGTCTGCCTGGACTTCGGCCCCCAGTGCACGGGGGACGTGTGCGCCATCTCCGCCCTCCCGAAAGCGGTGATGGGGGTCCGACTGGCCCGGAGCGGGCTCAAGCCCGAGCAGCTGCGGACCGTGCAGGCGCTGTGCGAGGGCTGTGAGCGCGTGCAGCCGCTGGAGATCGTGGACGAGACCCACGCCCGCTGCCCCGTCTGCGACGCAATCAACCTGTGGGCGATGGTGCGTCTGGACGGCGAGGAGTGGATCGCCGTGACCGGTCCGAAGGCGGAAGCCACGATGGAGTGACGGGCCGGGTGGTGCTGAGCGTTGCCCGCGCTGTCGACTGCGGCTATCCTCCCCCCGAGTGGCTTCATCCGGGCCGGGTAGCATGAGCGAGCGTTCAGCATTCCAGCGATTCGTCAGCGAGCTGCGGCGGCGGCACGTGCCGCAGACCGCCGCGGTCTATCTCGTGGCTGCGTGGGCGGCGATCGAGTTCTCCGACGTGGTGGTGCCGAACCTGGACGGTCCGGTGTGGGTGGTGAAGGCGGTCATCGTCGCTGCGGGCGTGGGTCTTCCCGTGGTCCTGATCCTGGCCTGGTTCTACGACTGGACGACCGAGGGGATCCGGCGGACGCCCGCCGCCGAGCCCGGCGAAGAGAGCGGGGCGCCGTCCTCGTCCCCCTGGCCGGCGGTGGTGGCCGTGCTGATCGTGGGTATCGGCAGCGCCCTGGTCGTGGCGGCGCTGCTGGCCGGAGAGCGCGGTGACGAGACCGTCGTCGGGGGTGTGGACCGACCGACCGCGCCGGGGCCACCGGAGATCGGCCCCGGGACGTCGATCGACGATCGTATCCGGCAGAGCCTGGAAGGCCTCGAGGAGCTCGAGCAGTGGGAAGTCCTGGACGGACTGCGATCGCTCCAGGATCTGGACTCGAGTGAGCTGGCGGAGCTGACCTCCGTCGCTCGGGACGTGGCGGAGCGGGCGGGAATGGCCGTCATGATTCAGGAGCCGCGGGACTGGCGGAAGGGCCTGGAGGTCCCCGCTTCGCTGGCGGAGGGGGACACACTGATGGTGGAAGGGCTGGCGCTCGACACCGCTGGCGTCGCCGCCGTGCTCGTGGACGGCCGCACCGTGGCGGAAGCCGAGCACCCGGCGCCCACGCTCCATTTCCAGGCGCGGCTCGTGGGGACCGCGAGCGTGGGAATGCGCGCCGTCCCCATCGTTGTCCGCACGGCGGACGGCCGGGAGATCCGGAGGGAGTACCGGATCGTGCAGCTGCCGGGCGGGACGCCCTAGCCGAGGGCGAACCGGGCGACAGCGTCGGCGATCTCCTCCAGCACCTCCTCCCCGGTACGGCCGGACCGTTTCAGGGTCCGGAACGAGTGGTCGCCCCCCTCGACGACATGCAGGCGTCCGCCCGGCAGCGCCTCGACGATCGGGGCCAGGAGGTCGAGCTCAGCCAGGGCGTCTCTGGTGCCCTGGACGAAGAGCATCGGTAGACCCACGGCCGACAGGTGCGCGGCCCGTCCCGTGTCCGGCCTCCCGGCCGCGTGCAGCGGGAAGCCCAGGAAGATCAGCCCTTTCACCTCCGGCAGCGGTGCCTCCGCCGCCGCCCGCGATGTCATACGGCCGCCGAACGACTTCCCCCCCGCGAACAGCGGTAGCGCCCCCGCCTCGGCGGCGGCCCGCTCCGTCGCGGCGCGAACCGTTGCCATGGCCACCGGCGCCCGGTCCGGTCGCTTCTTCCCGGCCTCCATGTACGGGAACTGGTACCGGAGCGTGGCGATCCGGCGTGTGGCCAGCGCGCCGGCCACGCCGGCCATGAACGGGTGGCGCATGCCGGCGCCCGCGCCGTGGGCGAGGACGAAGAGGGCGCGGGCATCGGCCGGACGGCGGTGCAGCGCCGAGACCCGGCCGTGCTCCAGCTCGATGGTGAGCTCCTGGTCCCGCATCATTGACCTCCGCGTCCGCGGCCTGGAATATTCCCCTGTCATGGCACCGAGAGAGACCGGATCAGCGATGGGGCACGAGAGGCGTCGGCCCGCTGGGCACGCTCGCCCGGTTCACGCATGAAGGGATACACCACCCGCGATGTCGAAAGCCTGACCGGGCTGAGCCGACCGCAGATCCGGGAATACGGACGATCCGGTGTCCTCGACCCGGCGCGCGGGCCTGGCAACCGGTTCCTCTTCTCCTTCCAGGACCTGGTCCTGCTGCGTACGGCGAAAGCGCTGCTCGACGCCCACGTTCCCCAGCGACGGATCCTGCGGGCGCTCCGTCGCCTGAAGGGGCAGCTTCCGCAAGACCGTTCCCTGACCGAGGTCAGGATCGCCGCCGAGGGTGACGAGGTGGTGGTGCACGACGAGGGCCGGGCATGGGAGCCGGAGTCCGGGCAGCTCCAGCTCGTCTTCGACGTGGCCGATCTGGCGGCGCAGGTGGCGCCGCTCGACCGGGCGACGGTGGCGGCGCACGAGGACGAGCTGTCCGCCGAGGAGTGGCTCGACCTGGCCCTCGACCTCGAACGCCACGCCCCCGAGCAGGCGCGCACGGCGTACGAGAACGTCGTGGACCTCGAGCCCGAGAACCCGGTGGCGCTGACCAACCTGGGGCGGCTGCTCCAGGAGGCCGGCGAGCTCGAGGGGGCGGTCGTGCTCTACCGTCGCGCGCTCCAGGCGACGGGCGGCGGCGCCCCCATCGCGGCGTTCAACCTGGCCCTCGCCCTCGAGGACCTGGGCCGCGACCGGGCGGCGATCGACGCCTACGAGGCAGCCCTCGCCGCCGATCCCGGGTTCGCGGACGCCCACTACAACCTCGCCGGGATCCACGAGCGGGCGGGGGACCGCGTCTCGGCGCTGCGTCACCTGAAGAGCTATCGCGCCCTCACCCGCAGAAGTTGAGCGCACGCAAACCGGCGCGCGCGATGCCCTCACTCCTCCCCACCGACCGGCTCGGCCCCGCCGCTCGGCTCCACACGGAGCCTGCGCGCCAGCTCCACCCCCACCAGCTCCTCCGCTTCGGCCACCCGCAGGCGCAGCGGACCGGCGAAGGGGGCCCGCTCGAGCACCTCGATCGTGACACCGGGGATCAGGTTCAGCCGGGCCATGTAGCGGAGCGCCTCCGGATCCTCGTCGCTCACGCGTCGTACCACGGCCCGGTCGCCCACCTCCAGCTCGGCAAGGGTGGGCAGCGGCGTGGAGCGCAGCTGCCCGCTGGGGCTCGGGATCGGGTGCCCATGCGGGTCCGATTCCGGGTCGCCGAGCACTGCCGCCATCCGGTTCACCAGCGCGTCCGATGCCGCATGCTCCAGCCGCTCCGCCTCGGCGTGCACCTGGTCCCACGTGTAGCCGAGCACCTCCACCAGGAAGAGCTCCAGAACGCGATGCCGGCGGATCATCCGGATCGCCTCCCGCTGGCCCCGCGCCGTCAGCCGCGCGCCCTGGTACCGCTCGTGCTCGACCAGATCCTGCTGGCACAGCCGCTTCAGCATCCCCGTGACCGAGCCCGGCGCCACGCCCAGGCGATCCGCGATCGCTGAGGTGGCGACCGGGGCATCCCCGCGCGCCAGCTGGTAGATCGCTTTCAGGTAGTCTTCCACGGCAGGTGTCGGCATGGCCGGACGGTAGCGGCGCGCCGGATCCCCCGCAACCGTGGCGGCCGGACCGGGCCACCGTGCCGGGTCGCCCGGGGTCCGGGACGGGCTTCAGGCATGGCCCCACCGCGGTATCAAGCAAATTCCGACAGACGTGCGGGACAGCGCGGGTAAGATTATACATGGGGGGTTCCGACCCAGTTCTGGCTAAAAGGGGGCCGCATGTACGACCGGATCATCGTGCCGATCGAGGAGGGTGCGGGAGTCGAGTCGCTCGATCAGGCTCGCTGCCTTGCCTGCACGCTCAGCTGCACTCTGAGCCTGCTCCATGTCCACCTGGCCCGCGAGGCGCCGTCCGAGCTCGAGGCGCTGCCCCAGTACCGCTACCAGGGGGTGGTGGAAGCGTGGGATGAGCGGGACCAGGAGGCCGAGGAGCACGAGCAGGAATGGCTGAGGAACCTTGCCGAGACCCTCACCGCGGAGGATGACCGGCTCCAGGTGACCAGCCAGGTAGTGCACGCTCCGATTTCGAGGTCGCTCCGGCGTCCAGGCGAGTCCGTCCTCGTGGTGGCCCACGCGGGGGAGACGGTTCGTGACGGGTTGAGCCCGACCGTCCTGGAGATCGTCCAGGGCGGTGGAGTTCCCGTCCTGGTGGTCCGCGAGGGCCTCGGCCTGCCGGAGATCCGTCGGATACTGGTCACTCTCGACGGCTCGTCGTTCTCCGAGGAGGTGCTGGATCCCGCGATCGAGCTGGCGCGAGCGACCGAGGCGAAGGTGTCGCTGCTGGAGGTGGTGACCCGCCATAGCGGGCTGGTTCGACTGCTGCGGCCGGCGGAGCGCTCGGCGGAGTCGGCGGAGCGCTCGCTGCGGAAGATCCGGGAGCGGATCCCGGAGGAGCTTGGCGCCGTCGATGTCCGCGTGGTGGAGGCGGGGAACGCGGCGGCCGGCATCGCCGGGGAGGCTCGAAGGGAGGACATCGACCTGGTGGCCATGGCCACGCACGGGCGCGGCGGGATGCGTCGCCTGATCCTGGGGAGCGTGGCGGAGAGTGTGATCCGTAGCACCCAGGTCCCCGTCCTGCTGTACCGCCCACTGGGCGCGCTGGAGCGGCCGCGTTCGACCCGCCTCGAGGCGGCGGCCGAGTCCTGAGGCGGGGGCTCAGCGGGACGGGAGCGCGGCCATCGGGGCTTCGATCCCGAGCGCGGCGGTCACGGCGGCGAACCGCGGCTCGCGCCGCAGGGTGTCGAAGAGGGGGTGGACCAGGAAGAACACGAGATCCGGGTCCTCCCCTTCGTCGTATGCCTGCAGAACGCGGGTGACCGCGCCCTCACGATCCCCGATCGCGGCGTGGAGGAGGGCGACCTGGACGGGCTTGATGGCCCCGTCCAGGCGACGGAGCCGCTCGACTGCCCGTGCGCGCACGGCCTCGAGCTCCGCGGCGGTCCACCCTTTTCCGGCCCCTTCCGCCAGCGTGCGGTCGGCCGCGACCACGTCGCGCACCACGGCCGCGTGTGCCGGCTCGTACACCGCGGTCGCGGCGGTCTCCGCGTGGTCGTGGCAGTCGGCGGCCAGGCAGAAGAACAGTCGACCCGCGTGGCCGGGCGTGTAGCCGGGGTGCTCGGCCACGAGGCGGTCGAAGGTGTCGGCCGCGGCCTCGTACTCCCTCCGGACGGTGTAGAGGTGCGCGCGCACATAGCGGGCGGCCACGGAGAGAGGGTCGAGGTCCAGCGCCGTGTCGATCTCGTGCCCCGCTTCCTCCAGCCGGCCCCGCATGATGAGCGTTTCCGCGTACCACTGGTGCCCGGTGGCGAAGCTGGGGCGGAACTCGATGGCCCGGCGATACGCCATCTCGGCGGCCCCGAGGTCCCATTCCAGCGCCTGTGCGATCTGTCCGATGGCGGCGTGGGCCTCGGCGTTCTGGGCGTCGAGGGCGAGCGCCCGCGCGGCCGCCTCCAGTCCGCGCCCTGCGGCCACATCGGCGGGAATGTCGGCGTACGCCGGGAGCACGGCGTAGGTGAGAGCCAGTCCGGCGTGGGCGGGCGCGTAGGAGTCGTCCTCGTCCACGGCCGTCTCGAAGTAGCCGAGGGCCCGCAGCAGGTCCTCCTCCGTGCGGGAGTGCCAGCGGGCAAGCCCGAGGAGGTAGGCGTCGTGGGCGCGAACGTTCTCGGTCCCCGCCCGTGTCTCCGACGTGCCCGGGACCAGCTGGACCCGCAGCGCGTCCACGATCGCCGCCGAGATGTCATCCTGGATAGCGAAGATGTCATCCGCGGTCCGGTCGTACGTCTCGGACCACAGCTGGAACCCG
>JBKGZE010000082.1:0-8057 GCA_046545735.1 Gemmatimonadota bacterium
CCGCAGTCCGTCCCCGGTGATGCGGAGAGAGTGGAGTCCGGGCAGCGCGTCGCCGCCCCGCATCTTCATCACCTGGAGCTTGCGCGTGGTGGAGTTGTTGTCGATCGGCTGGTAGATCCAGAGGATCCCGTCGGCCACGGTGAAGACGGAGTTGGAGCTGGCCTCGTGGGCGGACGGGTACTCCCCCACCAGGAAGGTGGTCGCCTCGAGGGCAGCCAGGGAGAGGGCCAGGCGGTAGACATAGCTCTGGAGCTCTTCGGTGGACCCGCCATCGCGCTCCAGCACGATGCGGGCGAACGACCGGAAGCTGTCCACCACCACGTACGCGGGACCGATCCGCTCGACCTCTTCCAGGATCCGGTCCACCATGGCGCCGGGCGCCACGCTCATGACCTCGTCGTTGAGGTTCAGGAAGTGAATAGCCGTCCCCACCTTCGCGTCATCGAAGAAGCTGAACGCGCGCTGGTAGCGCAGCATCTTGAGCGGAGGCTCGCCCAACACCGTCACGTAGAGCGCCGCCTCCTCCCGCGTGGCGAGATTGAAGAGCATGTGCTGCACGAGCGTGGTCTTCCCCGCTCCCGGGCTCCCCGCCACGATGTTGAACGAGAAGCGCGGGAGTCCCTGCCCGAGCACGGCGTCCAGCCCCGGGACGCCGGTCCGGATGTACGAGAGATGCTCCGCTCCTGAACGGGTCATGCGTGCCTCCTCACGGTCTCCGGGCCCACCACCAGGCGCTCCGCCAGCTCGGATCCGATCATCTGCTCGAGCGTCCTCACCACCGCCTCCACCAACTGGGTCACCACGAGGTCAGGCTCCGCCGAGCCGGTCTCCGCAAGCCGCCGAAGCTCCGCGCGCATCCCCGCCATGTCCCGGGCGGAAACGAGGCCCCCGAGGTCCCCGTGGCGGCCCCTGAGCGACTGCGACGCCTGACGCAGGAGGGCCTGGAAGCCACCGGGTCCGACGATCGGCTGGAGACGGTCATAGAGGAGCAGGAGGGCCGCTATGCGGCGGTCCTCGGGCCCGTGCTCCGCCGTCCGGTCCTCGCTCTCCTGGATCAACCGGGCTGCGATCTCACGCATCGGCGAGTCTGTTCGAGGAAACGAAGTCGGGTGCGGCGCGGAGTGCACATCCCGGGCCATCGGGGAGGAGCCCGGCGAGGGGGGGGCCGCCCCCGTGGCCGCTACCCGGTGCGGTCCCCGTTCTCGCCATCTCCGCGGCGGACGAACCGGAGCGCGAGCCCGGCGAGGAGGACCACGGCCGCCGCCCCGATCAGCCATTCTTCGCGGAACCCCATGCCAAGCAGGGCGAGGATCGCACCGATCGAGAAGATCCAGAGCTTGATGTCCAGCCAGGGATCAGGCCCGGACAGGCCGCGACGGAAGAACATGCGAGCCGGCCGCGTTCAGCGGTCCTGGTGCTTCTCGAGGAACCGGCGCACGCCCTCGCGGGTGTCGGGCGAGAGGCGGGCCAGGGCGTTCACCTCGGCGCCGCGGGCGATGGCCTCCTCGAACGAGAGTCCGTCCATGCCGTACAGCAGCCGCTTGATGAGGGTCACCGCGGACGCCGAGCGGACGGCCAGCTCGCCGGCATAATCGTCCACGCCCCGGTCCCACTCGGCCTCCGGGATGACGCGGTTGACCAGACCCAGGGAGGCGGCCTCCTCTGCACCGATCCTGTCGCCGCGGGTGACGAGCTCGAACGCGACTTTCTCGCCGACGGTCCGGCGGAGGAGCGCCATCACCATGGCGGGGACGAAGCCCAGGTGGACCTCCGGGTAGCCGAAGATGGCGTCGGCGCGGGCCAGGACCAGGTCGCAGGCTGTGGCCAGGCCGGCGCCGCCGGCCAGGGCGTGGCCGTGCACGGCGGCGACGATCGGCTTCGGGTGTCGTCGCATCAGGACCAGCAGCTCCCCCAGCTCCTGCGCGTCCTGGAGGTTCGTTACCGGGTCGCCCTCCTCCGCCACCCCCGCCATCGCCTGGAGGTCGGCGCCGGCGCAGAAATCGGAGCCGGCGCCCCGGAGCACGACGACGCGCACGTCCTCGTCCATGGCGGCTTCGCTCAGCGCCACGGCCAGAGCGCGCACCGTCCGCTGGTCCAGCGCGTTCCGCTTCCCTGGACGGTTCAGCGTGAGGCGGAGCACGCCCGCCTGGATCCGGGTCTCGATGGGATCACCGGCTCTGCTCCGGTCGGGCTCGCCTTTGGTGGGGGGCATGCTCAAACGCCCATGGAGTGAGGGAGATCCAATTCCATGCGGAGCATGGCCGTCGAGAAGGTCTTCCCCTGCGCGTCCGTCATGAGCGAGACGGTCCCGCCGCCGCCCAGGGCGTTGTGCAGGAGGAAGTTCAACGCACCGAGGTTCGGGAGCTCGAACCGCTCGACCTCCCCCTTCACCATCTCCCCGAAGTGCGCCTTCACCCGCTCGGGGGTGAGGTGCTCCACCAGGAGGTCGTAGTGCGCCGGGTCGTAGGCGATCACGCCCACGTTCACCGTGTCTCCCTTGTCGCCCGACCGGGCGTGGGCGATGTCCTTCAGCTGGATTCGTGGCATGGCACTGTTCCGGTTCGGCGATCGTCCATCCAACTCCCCCGGGTTGCGCGACGCTCGAGCGCCTCACCGCGCTCGTTCCCCGCTCACTGGTCGCTCGTCCCCGCCTGGGCGCGAGGGGCCGCTACGCCTCGGTCACCTCCACTCGAAGGTCGGGCTCGATCACGCGGCGGTCGATGAGCGCGGGCCAGAACGCCATGATCTCCTGGGGCCGCGGCCGACCGCCGGCGAAGCCGGTCACGGATGGCGGCCCCGAGAGGATCAGCGGCGCGATCTCGCGGCTGAACCGGTCAACGGGCTCCCGGCGCTCGGCCCGCACCGCCACCCGGAGCTGGATCTCCGGGATGTCGTCGGGCGGCGGACCGGCGAGGTGGCCGTGGGTGGAGCTCCAGCCCACGAGCTCGGTCAGGACCTCGTCGAACTCGAGGCCGAGGCGATCCAGGCGATCCCGGAGAACGCGGTCCGCCGCGCGCGCCTTCTTCACGGCGTCGGGCCAGGTGTAGACCAGGGTGCCCACCGCCTTCCACCCCGCCCGGTACGAGATCGAGACCTTCAGCATGTCGGGCCGGGGCCGGCCGCGCACCCCCAGGACCCGGACCCGGTTCTCCCCGTCAGGCTCCAGCCGGATGGTGGTGAAATCGGCGACTACGTCCGGCGTGATGTACTCGGACGGATCCCCCATCTCGTACAGCAGCTGCTCCTTCACGATCGCCGGCGTGATCCGGCCGCCGGTCCCCTCGTGCTTCGTGACGACGAAGCTGCCATCCGCGTGCGCCTCGATGACCGGGTAGCCGATCCCGGCCAGATCCGGGATGTTCTCCCAGTCGATCAGGCAGTTGCCGCCACTGGCCTGCGCGCCGCATTCGTTGATGTGGCCGGCGACCACACCCGACGCCAGGCGGTCCCACTGATCGGGCGCCCAACCGAACTCGTGGATCATGGGCCCGTAGGTCAGGGCCGTGTCGGTCGATCGACCGGTGACGACCACCGTCGCGTCCTTCTCCAGCGCCCGGACGATGGGCTCCGCGCCGATGTAGACGTTTGCGCTCGCCACGCGGTCCATCACATCGATGAGCGGCGCGCCGGTCTCCATGTGGCGCAGCTCGTGGCCCTGCTCGACCAGCGAGTCCAGCCGGTGCAGCAGGTCGTCGCCAAGGACCACGCCGATGCGAGCCCGGCGCTCGCTCTTCGTGGCGGATTTTCGGGCGGCCTCGACCAGCGCGTCGCGGCACGCTTCCAGGTTCACGCCGCCGGCGTTGGTCACCACCCGGACGCCCCGCTCGAGGAGGTCGGGGAACAGCTCCTCCATGACCGGGACGAAGTCGCGGGCGTAGCCCTGGGCCGGGTCCCTCGACTTCTGCTTCTGCAGGATGGACATGGTGACCTCGGCCAGGTAGTCCATCATGAGGTAGTCGAGGGGACCCGTGCGGACCTGCTCGATGGGTGCATCGAGACGGTCGCCCCAGAAGCCCTGACCGCTGCCGATCCGAACCACCCGCCTGCCAGCCGCCATTCAGTGCCCTCCGTGCGCGCGGGTGACGGCGCCCGGGTTCCCCGCCGTCCGCAGAAGCAGGTACCCGATCACCCCGGCCACCGTGGAAGCGATCAGGATGCCGACCTTGGCCAGCTCGAGCGTGATGCCCGAGAACGCCAGGCCGGCTATGAACAGAGACATCGTGAAGCCGATCCCCGCAAGGAAACCCACTCCGATGAAGTGCTGCACCCGGACCCCCGCCGGCACGCCGGCCAGCCCGAGCTTCACGGCCGCCCAGGTGAAGATGCCGATGCCGACGAACTTGCCGACCAGGAGCCCCAGGGCGATGCCGATCACGACGGGGCTGGTGAGCCCGCTCAGCACCTCCGGCTCCAGCGCCACACCGGCGTTGGCCAGCGCGAAGAGGGGCATGATGCCGTACGCCACCCACGGCACGATGGCGTGCTCGATGGCCAGGAGCGGTGACTGCACACCCTCGGCCGCATCTTCCAGCCGCGCCAGCGCACTCTCCTGCCGCGGTGTCAGCGGATGGGCGGGGTCGGGCCGGATCCCGTCCTTCTCGAAATGCTCCAGGTACTCGCGGGCGGCGCCGACGAAGTCGGGCACGTTGATCCGGGTCCGGGCCGGGATGGCGATGGCCGAAACCACGCCCGCGATGGTCGCGTGGACGCCGGACTTCAGGAAGAAATACCAGAGGATGATGCCCAGCCCCAGATAGATGGCGGGCCTGCGCACGCCGCCACGATTCGCGCCCAGGAAAACGATGAACGTGATCCCGGCGAACATGAGCATGGTCCAGTCGATCCCCCCGGAGTAGAAGAGGGCGATGACGAGGACCGCCCCAAGGTCGTCCACGATGGCCAGCGCAGCCAGGAAGATCTTGAGCCCCGCGGGCGCGCGGTCCCCGAGCAGCGCCAGGACGCCGAGGGCGAACGCGATGTCCGTGGCCATGGGAACACCCCAACCGCGGATCTCGGGCGTGCCGGCGTTGAAGGCCACGTAGATGGCCGCCGGGACCACCATCCCGCCGATGGCCGCGGCGATGGGGAGCGCCGCCTGTTTCGGCGACGCGAGCTCCCCCACGAGCACCTCGCGCTTGATCTCGAGCCCGACCATGAAGAAGAACACGGCCATCAGGGCGTCGTTGATCCAGTAATGGAGCGAGTAGTCCAGCTGGATCGGACCGCCGCCGACCACCAGATGGGTCTCCCACAGCTGGAAATAGCTCTCCGCCCATGGGGAGTTGGCCCAGATCAGGGCGATGGCCGCGCAGGCCAGCAGGACGATGCCACTGGCCGACTCCGCCTTGAAGAACTCCTGGAAGGGGAGCACCAGTCGCCGGACGAGCGTGTGCCGCGTGCGACCGGACGGTGAGGGCTGGCCCCCACCTCCGTGCGAGCGGGCCATCATACCGCGCTCAGGTCACCGAAGGGACCGATGTGGGGTCCGGGGTTGTGGAGCCCCGCGCGGAGCGCGAACGCCAGCGTGGGCCGGATCTGCTCGGGCCGGAGCACGGCGTCGACGAAGCCGCGCGCGGCGGCGTGGCGGGCGTCGAGCTGCTCCTCGTAGTCGGCGCGCACGGCATCGATCCTGGCCTGCAGCGCTTCGTCCGGCTGCTCTCCCTTCTGCTTCAGCTCGTCCAGCTGTGGCCCGAACAGGGCCACCACTGCGCTCTCCCCTTCCATCACGCCCATCCTCCCCGTCGGCAGTGTGAAGATGAAATCCGGATCGAAACCCTGACCCGCCATGGCGTAGTAGCCGGCTCCGGAGGCGTGGTTGATGGTGAGCACGAGCTTCGGGACCCGGGCCGCGGCCATGGCTTCCACGAACCGTGCGCCAGCCCGGATGATCCCCGACTGCTCCGCGTCCACGCCCACCATGAAGCCGCTGACGTCCTGCACGAAGAGGATCGGCGTCCGGTGGCGGTCCATGGTTTCGATGAAGTAGGCGGCTTTTTCGGCGCTGTCGGTGTAGATGATCCCCCCGAAGCGCGGGGGGCCGCCCTGCAGGTCAGGAATCATGCCGCGCCGGTTCGCGAGCACGCCCACGGCCACACCGTCGATGCGGGCGGTAGCGCAGAGCATCTCGGGCGCCCGGTCCGCCTGGAACTCGTCGTAGTCGCCGCCATCCAGGAGCGCGCCCAGCAGGGCCTCCATCGCGAACGGCTGGCGGTGGTCGTCGGGGATCAGGTCGTAGAGGGAGGTGGCCGGCTCGGCCGCCGGCTCCGCCTCCGCCAGCGCCGCCCGGGGCGGGTCGTACGGCAGCTCGTCGATGAGCTGCCGGATCCGGTCGACGCACGCCCGGTCGTCAGAAGCGCGGTAGTGGGCCACGCCGCTGAGGGCGTTGTGGGTCCACGCGCCGCCGAGCTCCTCGGCCTCCACCGTGGCGCCCGTGGCGCCCTTGACCAGGTTGGGGCCGCCCAGCCCCATGAAGCTCGTCCCCTCCACCATCAGGATCACGTCGGAGAGCGCCGGCAGGTAGGCCCCGCCGGCGATGCACGGCCCCATGACCGCCGCGATCTGCGGGACCTGCAGGTAGCGGCGCATGATGGAGTTGTAGTAGAAGAGCCGGGCTGCGCCGTACTGCCCCGGGAACACGCCGCCCTGGTACGGCAGGTTCACGCCGGCCGAATCCACCAGGTAGACGATGGGGATCCGGCAGCGCATCGCGGCCTCCTGCGCCCGGAGCATCTTCTTGATCGTCTCCGGCCACCAGGACCCGGCCTTCACGGTGGCGTCGTTGGCGATCACCACGATGGGCCGCCCGTGGACGGTGCCGAGCCCGGTGACCACACCGGCGCCCGGCGCCTGGCCGTCGTAGTCGTCGTACGCGACCAGGAGCCCGATCTCGTGGAACGGGGTGCGGGGGTCCAGCAGGAGCGCGATGCGCTCCCGCGCGGTCAGCTTCCCGGAATCGTGCTGCCGCGCGATCCGCTTCTCACCGCCGCCCTGTCGTAGCCGGGCCTCGAGCTCGTCCAGCTCCGCCACCAGCCGCCGCAGCCGGGTCCCGCCTTTCGGCTTTTTCGCGTCCGTTCGCGGCGGACGGGTCCGGGCCCCTGCACCGGTTTCGTTCAGGTTCGCCCCGCCGTCTGTTGCTCGTCGAACCACTCTCGAATGTACTCGATGGGCTCGTGGGTGGGTGTGCCCGGCCCGAACAGGCGACCCACGCCCTGCTCGGCCAGAGCCGCCATGTCCTCCTCAGGGATGATGCCGCCCCCGGTCAGGAGCACGTCGTCCAGACCTTCCGCCCGCATCTGCTCCAGCACCTTCGGGAACAGCGTCATGTGCGCGCCGGAGAGGATGGACAGCGCCACCACATCCACGTCCTCCTGCACCGCCGCGTTCACGATCATCTCGGGCGTCTGGTGCAGCCCCGTGTAGATGACCTCGAAGCCCGCGTCCCGCAGCGCGCTCGCCATGACCTTGGCCCCGCGATCGTGTCCGTCGAGGCCAGGCTTGGCCACCAGTACCCGTATCTTCCGTTCTGCCATTCGACTTTCATCCCGTTTTGCACATCGTCCGGCAGGAAGATAAGAACGGCACCGGTCGTGCCGCCACCCGTATCCCGCTACCGTCCCGCCGTCGCGAGGAAGATCAGCCGCGGCGCGTCATGGCGGAAGGGGGCTCCATCCCAGTCCCCGAACGCCGCCTCCACGGCCCACCCCGCCGCCTCCAGCAGACCGGCGACCTCCGTGGCCGTCCGCAGTCGGAGCGAGTGACGCTTGCGCCCCTCGCCGCCGTCCGCTCGACGCCAGCGCAGAACCTCGTGGCTGACCCCGGCAAGGGCGTCGAAGCGGCGACGAGCACGGACCGCCGTGCCGTCGTCCAGCAGCCACCGATCCCGCGCGGCGTAGTCCGTGACGACGTCGTCCCGGTGCATCCCCTCCAGCAGCAGCCGCCCTCGGGGGCCGACCACGCGACGCGCCTCGCCGAGCGCCCGCACCGCTTCCGCATCGTCAAGGAACAGCCCGAGCGATGTGGCCACGTTCAGCACGGCGTCGAACGCGCCGTCACCGAAG
>JBKGZE010000083.1:0-7987 GCA_046545735.1 Gemmatimonadota bacterium
CCCGTGGCTGTCTCGGCGATCGAGCCGGAGCCGCGCGCGCGGTCGCTCCGGCTGGGGCTGGGCCAGGTGGTGGCCGGCGTGCCCGGACTGCAGGCCGAGACCCGGTACAACCCGGCCCAGGGAGACCGCATCGTCATGCGGGGCTTCGGCGCCCGGGCACAGTTCGGGGTCCGCGGTGTGTTGGTGCGGGTGGACGGGATCCCGGCCACCATGCCGGACGGGCAGTCGACCCTGAACCACCTCGACCTCTCCGAGCTGGCGCGGGCGGAGGTCGTCCGCGGACCCGCTTCCATGCTCTACGGCAACGCCGCGGGCGGCGCCGTCCTCCTGGAGACCGCGCGCCCGCCGTTCACGGGGGGTGGCGGGCGGTTCTCCGTTACGACGGGCAGCGCCGGGCTCCTGCGCCTGGGGGCCGCCGCCGAGGCCGCGGCGGATCCGCTGGACTGGCGCGTCGCGGTGACCCGGGAGCGCCTGGACGGGTTCCGCGAGTTTTCGTGGTCCGAGAGCTGGAACGTGACCGGCGCGTCCCGCGTGGCCGTGACCGGCGGCGACCTGGTCCTCTCCACCCACCTGGTCGAGTACGACGCGCGCAACCCCGGCGGTCTCACGGCCGAGCAGCTGGCGACGGACCCGACGCAGGCTCAGGAGCGAAACGTCGTTCAGCAGACGGGGGAGGTCGGGCGGCACGGACAGCTCGGGGCCGTCTGGACCCGGTCCTTCGACGACGTAGCCATCGAAGCCTCGGGTCACGTCCTGCGCCGCGCGCTCGACAACCCCATCCCGCCCGTCATCATCGACCTCGACCGGCAGGCCGGGGGGGCACGGCTCCTGGCGCGCTCCCAGGGAGCTGCCGGTACCCGGTGGGCCATCGGCACGGAGGGGAGCGGCCAGTGGGACGACCGCTCGAATTTCGACAACCAGGCCGGGCGACGCGGCACGCGGGTCCTCGACCAGGCGGAGACGGTGACCAACCTCGCGGCCTTCGGCCAGCTCCTGGTCCCGCTGGGCGACCCGGTCGAGCTCTTCGCGGCGGCCCGATGGGACCGGATCCGCTTCACCGCCGAGGACCGCCTGATCACGGCGGACGACCCGGACGACTCCGGCGGCCGTACTCTCTCCGCGTTCAGCCCGTCGCTCGGTCTTACCGCGGAGGTCGCCCGGGCGGTCTCCCTGTTCGCGAACGTCAGCACCTCCTTCCAGACACCCACCACCACGGAGCTGGTGAATCGGCCGGACGGCGGGGGCGGCTTCAACCCGGACCTGGACCCGGAGCGGACCGTCGGCTACGAGGTGGGCGGCCGGCTCCGGCGGCAGAGGGGCTCCATCAGCCTCGCGGCCGAGCTCGTAGGCTACCGGGCGACGGTCAGCGACGCGCTGGTCCCCTTCGAGGTCCCCGCGGCACCGGGACGCAGCTACTTCCGCAACGCCAGCGAGTCCCTGCACACGGGGCTCGAGGCGGCGGTTACGGCGGTCACGTCCGCCACGCGCGCCACGCTGGCCCTGACCCTCACCCGGGCGGAGTTCGTCGAGTACTCGGTCGACCAGAGAGCGTATGACGGTCTGCTCGTACCGGGCGTCCGGCCCTGGACGGTGGAGGTCCTGCTGAGTCGGGATCTGGGCCGGGAATTCAGGCTCTCCGTGGACTGGCGCGCTACCGGCGACATGCACGCCGACGACGCCAACACCCTCAGCGACAGCGGCCGCCCCCTCGTGACCGGGTACCAGCGCACGAGCGTCGCTCTCGCGGCCCCGGCGTTCGAGCTCGGACCCCTGCGGCTGTCGCCCTGCGGCGGTGTGGAGAACCTGTTGGACGAGCCGTACTCGGCCTCGGTCATCGTGAACGCCTTCGGCGGCCGGTATTTCGAGCCCGCGCCGGGACGGGTCGTGTACGTGGGGCTGCGGTCCGAGCTGTGACCACCGCCTACTCCGCGCTCACGACGTTCTCTGGCTCTCCGGCATCGAAGGCGACGATGTTGTCCACCGTGGTGTCCAGAATCCGCTGGATCGCGTCCGTGGTGTTGAACGCGCTGTGGGGCGTCACGATCACGTTCTTCTGTCGCAGCAGGACGTGATTGGCCAGCAGCGCGTTCAGATCGAACTCCTTCCGGAAGCGCTCCCGCAGCAGCGCAGTGTCATCCCGGATCGCCGGCTCCTCCGGGAGCACGTCCAGCCCCGCGGCCGCTACTTTCCCGTCGGCCAGCGCGTCGGTCAGCGCCTCCACGTCCACGATGGCCCCGCGCGCCGTGTTGATCAGCACCACCCCGTCCTTCATCCGGTCGAACTGCTCCGGACCGATCATCCCTCGCGTGGCGTCGTTCAGAGGGACGTGGATCGTGACCACGTCGGCCCGGCCCAGGAGCTCGTCGAGCTCCACGTACTCGAACCCGATCTCGTCCGCCAGCTCCTCCTTCCGCACCACGTCGAAGGCGACCAGCTCCATTCCGAAGCCGCGCCCGATCCGGAGCGCGTGCTCCCCGATGTCGCCTGTCCCGACCACACCCAGGGTCCGGCCCCGCAGGTCGAATCCCCGCAGACCGTCCTGGGAGAAGTCGCCACGATCCGTCCGCTCGGCGGCTTCCACGATGTTGTGGCTCAGCGCGAGCAGGAGCGCGAAGGCGTGCTCGGCGACCGTGTTCTCCCCGTACGACGGCACGTTGGCGACGGTCACGTCGTGCGCATCGCACCAGTCCATGTCGATGTGGTCCACCCCCGTGGACCGGCTCGCGATCAGCTTCAGGTGGTCGAACGAGTCCAGCACACGCGACTGGCACTCGGAGTAGATGAAGGTGCTGATGACGTCGGCGTCCGCGTCGTCCCCCGCGTTCTCCTCCGTCAACGGCTCCTCGTGATAGACCACCTCGTGCTCGTCCCGGAGGCGCTCGAAGGTCTCCCGCTCCCATGCCTCCACTTCGTAGACGACGATCTTCATGTGCGGTCTCCTCCCCTTGTCGGCTCCTTCCCCCCGGGCACTGCCCCGAGCAGAATGCGGACCATCCGCACGACCGCCGCGCCCTCCGCTCGCTTGCGCGGCCCCGTACCGGCACCCATCGTCGAGGAGGGACCAGCCGCCGATCCGGGGAACGGATGACCATCGCCAGCCTGCTTGGCACGCTCGCTCTCGCGCTGACGCTAGCCCCCGCACCCGACCCCGTCCGGGGCCAGGCGGAAGTCCCGATCCAGGGTCAGCCTCGCGTCCAGGCGGAGCCGGCCGTGGTCGTCATCCGGGTGGAGGGCGCCATCAGCCCGACCACCACCAACTACATCCGTCGCGGGCTGGCCGAGGCTCGCCGGATCGATGCCACCGCTCTGCTCCTCGAGCTCGACACCCCGGGTGGGCTGCTGGAGTCCACCCAGCACATCGTCCGTGACATGTTCGCGGCGGACGTGCCCGTGGTGGTCTACGTCTCGCCGGCCGGCGCGCGGGCGGCCAGCGCGGGAACCTTCATCACCCTGGCCGGGGACGTGGCCGCCATGGCCCCGTCCACCACCATCGGTGCCGCGTCGCCCGTCACCATGGCCCCGGGCGCGCAGATGGACACCGTCATGCAGCGGAAGGTGTTCCGTGCGACGGAGAGCGTCATGGAGACCATCGCCGAGCGGCGGGGTCGCAACGTGGAGTGGGCGATCTCGGCGGTCCGCGAGGGCGTGTCGGCCACGGCCCGGGAAGCGCTGGAGCTGGACGTGATCGACCTGATCGCGGCCGATCGGTCGGCGCTGCTCGAGGAGCTGGACGGGCGCGCGGTCGACGGGGACACGCTGCGCACCGCGGGTGCCGCCATCCAGGAGCTGCCCATGAACCTGGCCGAGCGGGTGCTGGGCGCCATCATGCGGCCGGAGGTCATGCTGATCCTCATGATGGTCGCGATCTACGGGATCATGGCCGAGGTGACGAACCCGGGCGGGATCGTCCCGGGCGTCGCCGGCGTGATCGCGCTGATCCTGCTCCTTTACGCGTCCGCCGCCATGCCCATCAACACGGCGGGCTACATCCTGCTGGCCCTGGCGGTGGTGCTGTTCGTCGCCGAGGCGTTCACGCCCACCTTCGGGCTGCTCATCGCGGCCGGCGCGGTCACGTTCTTCCTGGGCGGCCTCATGCTCTTCCAGGACTTCCCGGAAGCGCTCGAGCTGCCCTGGGGCTACCTGGTCCCTGCGACCCTGCTGACGGTGGCCTTCTTCGCGTGGGTCGCCACGGCCGGGATCCGAGCGCAGCGCGCCCCCGCGCGCGGCGGCGTGGAGAGCATGGTGGGCCGGCGCGCGGAGGTGGTGGACGCCGTGGGCCCCGACGGCGGCCGGGTCTTCGTGCTGGGCGAGTACTGGCACGCGGTGGGCGACCAGCAGATCCCGGAGGGCCGGGAGTGCGAGATCGTGGCCGTACGCGGGCTCACCCTGGAGGTGACGCCCATCCCATGAGGCACCCGAGGAGGGACCTATGAACGAGATCGACATGACGGAGCCCCTGGTGTGGATCATCACCGTGGCGGTGCTGCTCCTCATCCTCCTGCCCCAGATGGTCCGGATCCTCCGCGAATACGAACGGGCCGTCGTGTTCCGGCTCGGCAAGTTCCTGAAGGTGAAGGGCCCGGGGTTCATCATCCTCGTCCCGTTCATCGATCGGATCGAGCGCGTGGACCTCCGGGTCCTGACCATCAACGTGGAGCGCCAGGAGGTCATCACCCGCGACAACGTCACGGTCCACGTGGACGCCATCATCTTCTTCCGGGTGGTGGACGCGGAGCGAGCGATCATCGCGGTGGAGCGGTACATGGAGGCCACCACCTGGCTCGCCCAGGCCACGCTGCGCAGCATCGTCGGCCAGGTGGAGCTCGACCAGCTCCTGGCCGAGCGGGAGATGGTGAACAAGAAGATCCAGGACATCATCGACCGCCAGACCGACCCGTGGGGCATCAAGGTGGTCTCCGTGGAGGTCCGCGACGTGGTGCTCCCGGAGAACATGAAGCGGGTCATGGCGCGCCAGGCAGAGACCGAACGCGACCGCCGCGCCAAGGTCATCCACGCCGAGGGCGAGCACCAGGCCGCCGCCCGCCTGGTCGACGCCGCCCAGGCGATGCGCGATCATCCCATCGCGCTCCAGCTCCGCTACCTCCAGACCATGACGGAAGTGAGCGACGAGAAGAACACGACCATCGCCCTTCTTCCCATCCCCATGGAGCTGCTCGAGGCGTTCCGGGCCATGGGCCGCGGACGGGAGGCGCCCTGATGGCGTTCCGGTCCACGGGCGCTCGGGCGCCCTACCCCGTGTCCCGTATGGCGTGGCGCCGGAGCTTCGCGGCCGACATCCGGATCGCGCCGTCGGTCCGAAGGATCTTGCTCCGCCGCCCCCCCCGGTGCATCGTAGGGAAAATGCGAAAGGGGCGGTAAATGTCCGATCCCTGGACGAGGAATGCCTGGATTCCGGCTTATTGGCCGACTTCCTACTTGCATGTCCGCCCCGAGCCATCGTCCCCGGCCACATCCACACTGCACGGACCGACCTGAGGACCCTGGCCGCTCCAACCACAGCTCATCCCGCGAAACGGAGGCACCCGTGACGTTCGAAGGTCAGTCGATCCAGTGTTCGGCGCTCGATGACGGCGTTGTCGAGCTGCGGTTCGATCTCCAGGACGATTCCGTCAACAAGTTCGACCGGGCCACTCTCGATGAGCTCGCGGAGGTGGTGGCGGGTCTCGAGGCGGACCCCGACCTCCGGGGACTGCTGGTCACGAGCGGCAAGGCTGGCTTCATCGTGGGCGCCGACGTGACCGAGTTCACCGCGTATTTCGCGAGCCCGGAGGACCAGCTGGTCGACTGGATCCTCGGTGTACATCGGATCTTCTCGGCGATCGAGGATCTCGACGTCCCGTCGGTGACGGCGATCAACGGGATCGCGCTGGGCGGCGGACTCGAGTTCGCGCTCACGACGAGCTACCGCGTGATGTCGTCGACCGCGAAGATCGGCCTTCCCGAGACGAAGCTCGGGATCTTCCCGGGCTTCGGGGGCACGGTGCGGTTGTCGCGCCTGGCGGGCGCCGACAACGCCATCGAGTGGATTGCCGGCGGGAGCCAGTACGACGCGCAGACGGCGCTCGAGACCGGCGTGGTGGACGCGGTCCTGCCCCCCGAGAAGCTGCGGGAGGGTGCGCTCGACCTGCTCGGGCAGGCGATGGCGGGCCAGAGGGACTGGAGGGCGCGGCGGCTCGAGAAGATCTCCCCCCTCAAGCTCAATCTGGTCGAGAGCATGATGGTGTTCGAGACGGCGAAGGGATTCGTCGCGGGCAAGGCGGGGCCCCACTATCCGTCTCCGGTGGCCGCGATCAAGGCGATCCAGAAGGGCGCGACGATGGGCCGGGACGACGCGCTGAAGGTCGAGGCGAAGGGCTTCGCGAAGGTGGCGAAGACCCCCACCGCCGCGAACCTGGTCACGATCTTCCTGGGCGATCAGTACGTGAAGAAGGTCGCCAGGAGGATGGCGGAGACGGCCCCGGAGGTGGAGTTGGCCGCGGTCCTCGGTGCGGGGATAATGGGAGGCGGGATCGCCTACCAGTCGGCGTCGACGGGGACCCCCATCGTGATGAAGGACATCGCCGAGAAGGCGCTCGAGCTGGGCATGTCGGAGGCGCGGAAGCTCCTGGGCAAGCAGCTCTCGCGAGAGAAGATCAGCGCGGACGAGATGGCCGAGGTCCTCACGCGGATCCGCCCGACGCTCGCCTACGGCGACTTCGAGACCGTGGACATCGTCGTGGAAGCGGTGGTGGAGAACGAGAGGATCAAGAAGGCGGTGCTGGCCGATGTCGAGGACCGGGTGAAGGAGGGCGCCGTACTGGCGAGCAACACCTCCACCATCTCGATCACCCGGCTCGGCGAAGGGCTCAAGCGGCCGGAGAACTTCTGCGGCATGCACTTCTTCAACCCGGTCCACAAGATGCCCCTGGTGGAGGTGATCCGCGGCGAGAGGTCGAGCGACCGGGCGGTGGCCGCCACCGTCGCCTACGCACTGGCCATGGGCAAGACGCCGATCGTCGTGAACGACTGCCCGGGCTTCCTGGTCAACCGCGTCCTCTTCCCCTATTTCGCCGGGTTCCTCCGCCTGGTGAACGAAGGCGTCGACTTCCTCCGGATCGACGCGGTCATGGAGAAGTTCGGCTGGCCGATGGGGCCGGCGTACCTGCTGGACGTGGTCGGGATCGACACGGCGCACCACGCGCAGGCGGTCATGGCCGAAGGGTACCCGGACCGCATGGCCACACCCGAGCGCACCGCCCTCGACGCCATGTTCGAGGCGGAGCGCTTCGGCCAGAAGAACGGGAAAGGCTTCTACGCGTACCTGCCCGACAAGAAGGGCGTGCCGAAGAAGACCGTGGACCCGGAGGCCCGGTCGATCGTAGAGCCCGTGGTCCAGGACGACCACAGCGCCTCGATCAGCGAACAGGACATCATCGACCGCATGATGCTACCCCTGCTCATCGAATGCTCCCGCTGCCTCGAGGACGACATCGTCGCCACGCCCGTCGAGCTCGATATCGCCCTCGTCTACGGCCTCGGGTTCCCGCCCTTCCGGGGTGGCCCGTTCCGCTACGCCGACTCCGTGGGGATCCCGGCGCTGGTCGACGCAGCCGCGCGGTACGCGTCGCTAGGGAAGCTCTACGAGCCCACGGCGCAGCTGGTGCAGCTGGCCGAGCGGGACGGCCGATTCCACGACGCCGCAGCCCGGACCGACCCCGCGGCGGCGGATGAGGAGGGCCAGGCCGGGCGGACGATGGTCGCCGCGACCACAGACTCTGCCGGAACCGTCAAGGAAACGCGAGGTGAGCGATGAACGACGCTGTCGTTGTGGATGCCGTCCGCACCCCCATGGGGCGCTCCAAGGGCGGGATGTTCCGGAACGTCCGGGCCGAGACCCTCTCCGCAGCGGTGATCGAAGCGCTGCTCGATCGCAACCCGCAGGTCGACCCGGCCGAGGTCGAGGACGTGATCTGGGGGTGCGCCCAGC
>JBKGZE010000084.1:0-7917 GCA_046545735.1 Gemmatimonadota bacterium
GCGCTCAGCTCCGCGACCACCGCCTGATCGCGTTCGTGGCGGAGGGCGCCGCGCTGCCTCGCCGGTCCGGGATCGACGACCGCCCCCTCGAGCGGGAGAGGGTGGTTCCGTTCCGTCCGCCCGAGTCGCTCGCGGTCACCTTGGAGGCGCCGAACTCCGGGCGTATCAAGGGGTTAGGGGTTCCTGAGGGCGTGACGCTCATCGTCGGGGGCGGGTACCACGGGAAGTCCACGCTGCTGCGCGCGCTCGAGCGCGGGGTCTACGACCACGTGCCGGGGGATGGGCGCGAGCGGGTTGTGACGGTCGATACGGCCGTGAAGGTCCGGGCGGAGGACGGCCGTCGCGTGGCGGGCACGGACATCAGCAACTTCATCGGCCGTCTGCCCGGGGGCGACGACACCACGCACTTCCACACGGAGAACGCCAGCGGCTCGACGTCGCAGGCGGCGGCGATCGTGGAGGCGCTCGAGGTCGGCGCCACGGCCCTGCTGCTGGACGAGGACACCTCGGCGACCAACTTCATGATCCGGGACGCTCGCATGCAGCGGCTGATCGCGGCGGAGCACGAGCCGATCACACCGTTCATCGACCGCGCCCGGCAGCTGCACCGGGAGGGGGGCATATCGACGGTGGTGGTGGTCGGCGGCTCGGGCGACTACTTCGATGTGGCCGACACGGTGGTGGCCATGCGGGAGTACGTCCCCGGCGAGGTCACGGCCGAGGCCCGTTCCATCGCCGACGCCCTCGCCACCGAGCGGACAGCCGAGGGCGGCCCCTGGAAAGCCATCCGTCGCCGCTGCCCGCAACCGCGCTCCATCGACGCGAGCCGCGGCCGCCGGAGCGTGTCGATCAGGGTCCGCGCCCGCGATCGTGTGGATTTCGGCACCCGCACGGTCGAGCTCGCGGCCGTGGAGCAGCTGGTGGAGACGGCGCAGACGCGGGCCATCGCCAACGCCCTGGTCTGGGGCCGCGAGCGCGGCATCGACGGCGCCAACGACCTGGCGACCGCCGTCGCCGAGGTCATGGCCGCCATCGAGCGGGAAGGGCTCGTGGCGATCCACCCGCACGGGATCGGGGAGCTCGCCGCGTTCCGCCGGTTCGAGCTGGCCGCCTTCCTGAACCGGCTCCGGACCCTGCGCGTGGAGGACGCGGCTGGCGACGAGGACGACCCTGACCGCGGCGGCGTGGCTGGGGACCGCGGCGGCGCGGCCGGGGAGCGCGGCGGCGCGGCCGGGGACGCGAGCGCGGCGGAGGTGGAGCGGTGAGCGATCGTCGCGCGTACCGGGTCACGGGCAGCGTCCAGGGGGTCGGCTTCCGGTGGTGGGCCCGGACCACCGCCTCCGGATTGAACCTGCGGGGCACCGTCCGCAACGCGCGGGACGGCGCCGTGGAGGTGGAAGCCGCCGGCGACCCCGACGCCCTGGACCGGTTCGAGGAGGAGCTCGCCCGGGGTCCCGGCTCCGCGCACGTCCGGGAGGTCCGACGCGAGGAACCCGGCGAGGATGCGCTCCCCGCCGGGTTCGAGATCGTCCGCTGAAACGGCTTCAGCCCTTCTTCTTGGCTACCTTCTTGGCTTCCTTCTTCTCCTTCTCCTGCTTCGCGTCGATCCGGGCCTTGGCCCGCTTGCGCTCGCCGATGATCTGGATCTGCTGCGGGAGCGAGGCCACGTTCGACGCGGCGTAGTACAGGTTCAGCCCGGACGCGAAGTTCAGGAAGATCACCGTCATCATGATCGGCATGATCCACATCAGCATCTTCTGCTGCGGGTTGTCCGACCCGGTGGCCCGCACGCTCATGTACTGCAGCGCGAACAGTGACAGCCCCAGGATGATCGGCAGAAGGTAGAACGGGTCCGGCCGCGACAGGTCCGGCAGCCACAGGAACTCCACGCCCCGGAACTCGATCGTGTTCTGGAATACGAAGAAGAGCGTGATCAGCACCGGCCAGGGGATCAGCATGGGCAGGCAGCCGCCCAGCGGGTTGAACCCCTCCTCCTTGTACAGCCTCATCATCTCCTTCTGAAGCTGCTCCGGCTTCTCCTTGTACTTCTCCTGGATCTCCTTGATCCGGGGCTGCAGCTCCATCGTCTTGAGCTGCGACCGCATCGCCTTCGCGTTCAGCGGCCACAGGATCCCGCGCATGGCGAAGCCGAACAGGATCAGCACCCACCCGTAGCCGAGGCCCAGCACGTTGTGCAGCGCGGTCAGGATCCACGTGATGATGTCCGCCAGCGGCCGGATGATCGGCTGGAAGATCCTCCACCCGTACGGGTTCACGTCCTTCAGCCCGTCGCCGATGGCGGCCAGGCGGCCGTACTCCTGCGGCCCGAAGAAAAGCCGAAGATGGACGTCCCCGGACCGGTCCACCGGGAGCGTCGCCCGGACTCGCTCCGCGCCGACCTGGCCGGGCTCGGCGATCAGGCCGCCGAACGCGCCGCCCGCCTCGCCTTCTTCCGCCTGGATGGCCGCGGCAAGGAAGTACTTGTTCTTGAGGGCGACCCAGGAGAGCGGTCCTTCCTCGATCCGCTGCTGCTCGACGTCCTCGATCCGCACGCTCTCGAGCCCGGTGCGGCGGGACCGGACCACGTAGGCCAGGGCGCGGAGGTCCTCGGCGGAGTCGGCCTCGTTGACGGCGAGGCGGGGTCCCAGGTCGAGGAGGAGGGTCGGGTCCTCGCCCACGCCGCGGATGTGCCCGTCGAGGGGAACGACGTACCGGTCGGGGGCGAACCCGTAGACCATCTCGATGGTGGCGCCGTTGCTGGTGGACCGGAAGCTCACCGAGGTGGGCTCGTCGACGAGGAGCGTATCGCCCGCGGGGATGGGGCTGTCGAACGACAGCGTCGAGAGCGGCACGACGCGGTTCCCCACCCGCAGGCCGTATTCGAGGAGCGCGGGGTCGTCGGGCTCGACCAGCTGGACCGGGCCGGGCCGGGTGTACGACTCGAAGCCGAGGAGCTCTACGGAGACGATGGCCCCGCCCCGGCTGGAGAAGCCGTAGCGGGCCATCTCCGTCTGGACCCAGAACGTGTCGGCCCGAGCGGCGGTCTCCTCGGGGGCGCCGGTGGGCAGCTCGGCCGGCGGTGCCGCCGTGTCCCGCTGCGGGGCCGGGGCCAGCCGGGGCGTGTCCTCGGCGGCCTCCGCTTCCGGACGCACCAGGACGGTGTCCACGACCGATGAGTCGGCCGGGGCATCGGTCTCCCGCGGCGCCCCCGGCGGAAACATGAGATTGACAAGCAGCACGACCGCGATCGACAGGACGATCGCGAGCAGAAATCTAGCGCCTTCCATCACCCGCCTACCCAGGTGTTCATATCACGTGTCTTCCTTCCCGTCCCCGACCGCGTCGTCCGGGACTGGATCGTAGCCGCTGCCGCCCCATGGATGACAGCGGAGCAGTCGCCGCAGCGCCAGCCACCCCCCTCTCCCCGCGCCATGGCGCCGTACGGCCTCCTCGGCGTAGGCCGAGCACGTCGGCAGGTATCGGCACGACGGCGGCATCACCGGCGAGACGAACCGTCGGTACGCCCGGATCACCATCAGGAGGAGCCGGGCCATCGCCGCTCCACCCATTCCACCAGCTCGCCAGCCAGCCGAGCGTACGAGGTGTCGTACGCCTCCCGGCGCGCCCGCACCAGGACGTCCCGCGCCGCACGACCATCCTGGTCCAGCCGCGGCAGGATCTCGCGCCGCAGCGCTTCCTTCAACCGCCGCTTGACCCGGTTCCGCCGCACCGCCGTGTTCCCGTACCGCGGGACCACCACGCCCACCCTCGAATACGAAGCGGGGGAATCGGAGTACAGAACGTCCACGTGTGGCGTTCGGCTCCGTTTCCCCCGTTTGAAGAGCGCCCGGATCTCGGATCCGCGCGTGATCCGCCGGTCGCGCGGAAACCCACGGCCGCGCGGCGATCGCGCGTCCGTCATCCGGGTGCCGGCTACTTCGAGCCGACGCGGACGGCGAGGCGCTTGCGGCCCTTCTTCCGGCGCCGGTTCAGCGTCTTGCGTCCGCCCCGCGTGCGCATCCGCTTGCGGAAGCCGTGCTTGTTGGCCCGCTTACGGTTGCGCGGATTGTACGTGGGCTTGCCCATGGGTATCCCCGCTTTCCATCAGGATTTGCAAAGATTTGTAGAGTAATCGGGCGTCGCTCCGCGGTCAAGCGGTGGCGCGCGTTTTCCCCGGCGGGACGCGACGGAGCCCCCCTCCGGCCCTGCCGTTGACGCATCCGGGAAGCGGCCATTAGCTTGGGTCGCTCAACCCTTGTCCCGCCTTTCAGCCCCGTGCAACCGACGTAATGGAGCTAACCGCCTCCGAGGCCTGGTCCCGAATCCTGGAGAGCGCCAGGGCCACGCTTCCCGAGCCGACCTACCGGATCTGGCTCGCGGAGACCGAGCCGCTCGCCCTCTCGCAGGACCTGCTGGCGGTGGGGGCGGGGAGCGAGTTCGCGGCCGAGTGGATCGAGGACAAGTACGGTCGCATGCTGGCGCAGGTGGCGGAGGAGGTCCTGGGCCGTCGGCTGACCATCTCCTTCCAGCACCACGCGGGCCCCGAGGAGGCGCGCCAGACGCCGGCGATGCCGGCGCCGCCGCAGTCGTACCCGGCGGAGGCGGCGCACGTCCGCGGCCCGGCCCCCGAGACCGTGGGCGCCCCGCTGAACGAGCGGTACACGTTCGAGCGCTTCGTCGTGGGTGGAAACAACCAGTTGTCGGCCGCGGCCGCGCGCGCGGTGGCGGACGCGCCCGCCCGCATGTACAACCCGCTGTTCATCTACGGCGGAGTGGGGCTCGGCAAGACGCACCTGATGCACGCCATCGGGCACATCCTGCGGGAGCGGCACCCCAAGCGGCGGGTGGCGTACGTGTCGAGCGAGTGGTTCACCAACGACCTCATCGCCTCGATCCAGGACGGGCGGATGTCCGAGTTCCGCCGCCGCTACCGGGAGATCGACCTCCTGCTCATCGACGACGTCCACTTCCTGGGCGAGAAGGAGCGGACGCAGGAGGAGTTCTTCCACACCTTCAACGCCCTGTACGAGGCCCAACGCCAGATCGTGGTCACCAGCGATCGGCCGCCGAAGGAGATCCCCGGTCTCGAGGAGCGGCTGGTCTCCCGCTTCGAGTGGGGGCTGGTCACCGACATCCGGAGCCCCGACCTCGAGACCCGCGTCGCCATCCTGCGGACCAAGGCGGAGGAAGGCGACATCATCATCCCCGACGAGGTCCTCGAGTACATCGCCCGCAACTGCCGCTCGAACGTCCGCGAGCTCGAGGGCGCGGTCATCAAGCTCCTGGCGTACTCGTCGCTCACCCAGCGCGACATCACCCCCGACCTCGCCCGCGAGGCCCTCGGCGGCGTGCTCGCGCCCCAGGCCGAGCGCACACCGGAGGCCATCAGGCAGCGCGTCGCCGACGCCTACGACGTCACGGTCGACGCCGTCACCTCCCGCCGGCGCACCAAGGAGGTGACCGTCCCGCGCCAGGTCGCCATGTACCTCATGCGCGAGCTCCTCGACCTGCCCCTCGCCCGCATCGGCGACTACTTCGGCGGCCGCGACCACTCCACCGTGATCCACGCGGTGAACAAGGTCGAAGAGGACATGGCGCGCGACGCTGCCGTACGCGAGCGCGTCGAGACGCTCCGGGCCGAGCTGGGTGGATGAGGTGGAACGTCCCGTTGAAGCATTGTGGGAAGGGCGCGGGTTATCCACATTGCCCCACGAGCTGTGCATACCGTGGACGGCTCGCGGGCTCGATTCACGCCGTGTCCACAGCGGGGCCGGCACTCGGAAAGTAGTGCAGCGCAAACACTTGAGAGGACGAGCGACGCGGTTCTCCACGCTTCCACACCGCCTACTACTGTTACGGATGTAGGTATACAGAAGGGAGCAACAGGCAGTAGCGTGTGGAAATCCGCAGAACCTGACCAGGATTGAACGTGAGGCACGAATGAAATTCACGATCACGCGGGACAACCTCCAGCAGGGTCTGGCGGCGGTGGGCGCCAGCATCCCGACCCGGACCACGCTGCCCGTGCTGTCGAACATCCTGATCGAGGCGACGGAGGACGGGGTCCAGATGAGCGGGACGGACCTGGACATCGCGGTGGCACTCCGGGTACCGGCGGATGTGGAGGAGCCGGGCGCGATCACGGTGCCTGCGAAGAAGCTGCAGGAGCTGGCCCGGGAGCTGCCGGAGGCGCCGGCCCGGGTCGCGACGACGGGGGAGCGGTTCGAGCTCCTGTGCGGGAAGGCGACGTTCCGTCTGAACGGCATGCCCCGGGACGAGTTCCCGGCGTTCCCGGAGGTCGATTTCGACGCGAGCTGGACGATCTCCTCGGCCATGATCTCGGAGATGATCGAGCGGACGGCGTTCGCCGTGTCGACGGAGGAGAGCCGTCCGATCCTGAACGGCGTGCTCTGGCAGCTGACGGACCGGGAGATGCGGATGGTGGCGACGAACGGTCACCGACTGGCGAAGATGACGGTTCCGGTGGAGGCGACGGGGGCGCCGCACGCGGACCTGATCGTGCCGCCGAAGGCGCTGGCGCAGGTCCAGCGCCTGTTCGGCGAGGAGGATGAGATCCAGGTCGCCCGCAGCGAGAACCACCTGGGGTTCCGCAGGGAGGGTACCCGGGTCTTCACCCGCCTGATCGAGGGGCCGTACCCGAACTACGAGCAGGTCATCCCCAAGGACAACGACCGGATCGCCATCGCCGACAAGGAGATGCTGACCCGGTCCCTGCGGCGGATGGCGGTGGTGGCGAGCGAGCAGACCCACCGGGTGCGGCTCGCCTTCGTGGGCGCGGCGCTGCGGCTCTCGGTCGAGACGCCGGACCTGGGCGACGCCCACGAGGAGATGGAGGTCAGCTACGACGGCGACGCGCTGGAGATCGGCTTCAACGCCAACTACCTCCTCGAGGTGCTCCGGTTCATCCCCACCGACGAGGTGAAGCTGTCGTTCAAGGCGCCGGAGCGGGCGGCCACGGCGGAGCCGGTGAACGGGGCGGATGGAGACTACCTCTGCCTGATCATGCCGCTGCGCCTCCTCGAGTAGCGCATGTCCAAGGGCACTCGCGCGGCGTGTGGCACGCTCGGGCCGGCCCGCCACGGGGCTCGCCGCCGGAGGCTCTGCGTCGTGCCGTGTACGCTCCCCCCGCTTCTCTCGCTCCCTTCGCTCTTCGCGCTCCCCTCGCTTTTCGCGCTCCTCGCGCTGCTGGTGGCGCTCCCGGGGTGCGAGGGGGAGCCGCCGGCCCTCGAGGTGGGGCCGGTCGGGTACACCGCGGAGGAGCTCGGCGCCCTGGGTCCGGCCCAGCGGGAGCTGCTGACGCACCTCACCGCCTTCGGCCTCGCCGTGGCGGAGGAAAGGCTGGACTCGGTGACCCGGCCGCACATCGAGCGCGACCTAAGCTCCCTGGTCCTCCAGCGGCTCGCGATGGAAGTGGCCGCCGACCGGGGCGGGCTGGACGAGTCGGAGCTGAGGGCGGCCTACCGGCGGAACCCGCGCCACGAGCTGGTGGTCCGGCACCTGGTGATCCTCTCGGAGCGGTGGCGCCCGGCCGAGCATCGGGACTCGGCCCGGGCCCTGGCCCGGGAGGCGCTCGAGCGGGCCCGCGCCGGTGAGCCGTTCGACGAACTCGCGTCCGAGTACTCGGACGAGCCCGGCGCCGCCGAGCGGGGTGGCCGGCTCCGCCCGGGCCGGGAGGGCAGCTGGGTCCCGGAGTTCTGGGAGGCCGCGGCCCGGCTCGAGGAGGGACAGGTCAGTCCCGTGGTGGAGACCGAGTTCGGCTTTCACGTCATCCGCCTCGAGGAACGGCGCCGGGTGCCCTTCGAGGATGTCCGCGAGGAGGTGCTCCACAGCGTCGTGAGCCTCCCGGCAGCCCTCGGGCAGGCGCGGGACTGGGCGGGCGAGCGCCTGGCTGTCGCC
>JBKGZE010000085.1:0-7916 GCA_046545735.1 Gemmatimonadota bacterium
GGTCGGGATCGTGGAGGACTACAAGGTCGACACGCCCGGAGAGGCGCCGAAGCCGTACCTGCACCTGCCGCTGCGCCCGAACCAGCTGTTCGCCGAGCTCCTCGTGCGCACCGCCACGCCGGCGGCCCCGCTGGTGCCCACACTCGAGCGCGAGCTGCGCGCCCTCGACCCCGACCTGGTCTTCTTCGCGACCGGCACGGTCCGGCAGCTGGCGGACGTCCGCACCTTCCCGATCCGCGCGGGCGCCTGGCTCATCGGCGTCTTCGGCGTCCTGGCACTCCTCCTCGCCGCCGTGGGCCTGTACGGCGTCATCGCCTTCGCCGTGAGCCGGCGCGTGCGGGAGATCGGGATCCGCAAGGCGCTCGGCGCCGAGGAACGGTCCGTCGTCGGGCTCGTGGTCCGGCGCGGACTGCTGCTGGTCGGGGCCGGCGGAGTGATCGGCGCCGGCGCCGGCGCCCTCGGCGCGAGCGCCCTGGGGAGCGTCCTCTACGTGCCGCCCTTCGACCCCCTCAGCTTCGGCGCCGCGTTCGCCCTCCTGGCCGCCGTCGCCGCGGTGGCCCACTGGGTGCCCGCGTACCGGGCGGCAAAGGTGGACCCCATCATGGCACTGAAGGAGTAGGGCTAGGAGTGGGCACGATGAAAACCGCCCTCCGTCCCGAGCGGAACGGAGGGCGGAGAGACGAGGCGGCAGGAATGCCGCCCGCCGTCCCGGTCGATCTCCGTCTGGGCCGTCACAGCTCGAGCATGGCCTCGAGCCGGGTCCTGGCGGTCTTCCGCACGGCCAGCCGCGCGAGCGGCCCGAGGCCCCAGCGGAGCCAGGCGGGCCCGAAGCTGAGGTCACGGGTGGCGTCGGTGACCTTGCGCATGGTGGCGTCGCGGAAGTGCTCGCGGGCGGGCCGGGGCGCATTGGCCATGGTCACGTCGCAGAGGTCGACCTCTGGCAGGTACGGCACGCCGGGCTCGGGTGGGGGCAGCTCCTCGTCCGGGATCCCGAGGATGGTCGGGAGGGCGTTGCGGGCCTTGGCGCGTCCGATGACGTAGTCGTGCTGGCGCCAGTCGCGGTGGAAGAATCCGGCGAAGGAATGGAGCTGGTCGCCGGCCACCTCGTGGCCGTCGGTGTGGATCATGGAGAGGTCCAGGTGCCGCTTCCGGTCGAGCCCGGCGACGCTGTTCACCAGGAAGACCAGGTTCCCGAACGCCTCGCGCTGGCGGGGCCGCATGTCCCGGGTGAGGGCGACGTGCTCGGCGTTGAGCCGGGCGACGGCGCGTGCGCGGTAGTCGGCGGGGTAGCGTTCATGGCCGAGCAGCGCGCGCTTGCGGGCGACGACGTCCTCGGCGGCGAGCTCCAGCTGCCGGAGCAGGCCATCGGGGTCGTCCACGCGGAGCCGGCCGACCAGGTCGGCGAGGGTGCCGACCAGCCGATCGCGCCAGCCGACCTCCGTGTTCCTGCGCAGCGCCTTCAGCCAGTCGTTGGCCGTCGCCTCTCCCATCATGGCCACGGCCAGCCGTTTCGCCGTGTCCGGCAGCGGGCTCCGGTCGCTGAAGCCCGGGTCGTGCGCCGTGCTGTTCAGATTGGCGTCGACCAGGATGAAGCGGCGGCGGGGATCGATCCGGGCGCCGGTCCCGGGGTCGTCGATCAGCCGCGCGAGCCGGACCGCCTCCCCCACCGGCTCGTTGTTGAACATGCCGCCGTCCACGTACCAGAAGTAATCGGGGAACGGGTCCAGCGCGCACCCGGGCCAGTTCTCCCGCACCGACATGAGCGGGTGAGCCGCGAAGGCCATGGGGAAGTTGCCGGACGCGATGGCCGCCTCCCGGATCTCGTGCCAGCGGTCGTCGGCCGGGGCATCGCGGTGAAGGACGAACTCGCGACGCTCCGCGTAGAAGGTGCTCTCGAACGCGCCATCATCATCGGGATCGGAGCTGCGGGCCAGGCGGTAGTCCACGCCCGTGATGTTCGTGACGGTGAACGCCAGACGCAGCGTGTCGCCGGCAAGCGACGAGGGCGCGTCGTCCAGGGTCCCGCGGTACGGCAGGAGCTCGGCCCCGATCTCCTGGATCGCCCGCTTCGAGAGGAGCGCGTTGTCCGGGATCCCGTCCAGCAGACGCGTGATGTCGATCCGCTCGACCCACGCCTCGTGCAGCAGACGACGCCGGTCGAAGCCGCGCATCACCGCCTGCGCCACCAGCGCGCCGGTCATGGCCCCGGCCGACGCGCCAGCGATGGAGTCGATCACGTACCGGTCGCCGCCGCGGCGGTTGAGCCCGTCCAGGACGTACAGGATCTCGTCCAGGGCGCCCGCCTCGAAGCTGCCCAGTGATACGGCGCCGGCCAGGATCAGCGAGATGTTCTGCGGCATGAGCCGGCGGCGGCGCGCGCGAAGAGGAGAATGGGGGGCATCGGCATGATCCACCTCGTTCCCCAAGGTAGAGCGGAACGTGACGCAGGGCCAGGAACGTCCCGGCCGCCCCCGCCACCCGCCCCCGCCACCCGGCCGACTCGAAGCCGCGCGCGGGCGGACGCGTCAGCGGTCCGACCAGCCGAACACCCGTACCGTGTCGATGCCCGCGGCCGCGCCCGCGCCCGTGAGGAACTGCGCGACCACCAGGCGGGGGATCACGTGACCGTACGAGCTCGCGCCCTGCCGGAACTCGCGATGCCCGCGGTTCACCCCGATCACCGCGCCGTCCGGACCGAACGCAGGACCGCCGCTCACGCCGGGGAAGAGGAAGAGGTCCACCTCGAGCACGTTGGTCGACGGGTCCCCGGCCTCGAGCGTCCGGTAGCCGCTGCTGTAGCCGGCCGTGAAGCGCCGGAATACGGTGTACCGGCTCGTGACCGCAGCTCCCGTCGTGTCCACGATGCCGCCCTCCGGAAGACCGTACCCGAGCGTCGCCAGCGGCGCCCCCATGAGCGCGCGCTCCCGCGCCCAGCGGACGGGCGTCAGCGCCGTGTCCCCGACCTGCAGCAGCGCCAGGTCGCGGTCCTGATCGAGCGCGACGATCACCGACTCGTGGAGCACCGGGCCCGCGTCGGTCTGCACCAGCACGTGCAGCCGCGGAAGCGGCCTCCCGTCACCCCGCGCCACCACGTGAGCGTTCGTCATCAGAACACCCCCACGCGTCAGCGCGAACGCCGTCCCGACCGGCACGAACGCCGTGCGCGTGCCGCCCAGCACCGGACGGCTCCCCCACACCGAGTGCACCGACGGCCGGATCGCCGCCGCCGCCGCGCTCCAGTCGCTCACACCCGCGCCCGATTCCCCCCGCTCCGCGCCGCCCCCGCACCCCGTCACCACCCCCGCGCCGAGCAGGCACGCCAGCCACAACGCTCGCCTCTTCGCCATCCCCTACCCTACCCGGATCACGAGCAAAAAGAAACGGGCCGCCCGGCAGGACGACCCGTTTCGACTCGGAGATCAGGGGCGAGGGTGACGCCCGGCTGGCGCGCGGAAGGCGCCGAAGGATAACGCCGGAATCCCCCCCAGAATGACTTTCGTCACGCCACCACTCGACACCCCTCACTCACGAGTTGTCAATCAACCCGACCGGTCCGGACTCCGGACCATCAGCCCCCTGGCTGTGCCGGGTTTTCCGCTCCGGCCATCGCCCTCCTGCTGGCGCGTCGGCCGGTCTGACCGTATGGTCAACGCGAGGAGTCTAACCACACCTGACCGATCGGTCAACCGGGGGGCCCATGCCAGGTAAGAAGCTACCGGAGGAGGAGCGGAGGGAAGCGATCCTCGAGGCGGCGTATCGGGTTGCGGTGCGGGAGACGCTGGGCGGGTTGAGCATGCGGGCGGTGGCGGAGGAGGCGGGGGTGAGCAAGGGTCTATTGTTCTTTCATTTCAAGGACAAGGGCGCGATGCTGCTGGCGCTTCTGGACTGGGTGCTGGAGCGGGCCCCGCGGCTCGACGTGCCGGGCGACCTGGAGGAGGGAGGCGATCCGTCGCTGCGGCTGCTGCGGGTCCTGGAGCATCACATCTCGGGGATCCCGCAGCGTCAGGAGCGCGTGGAGATGTTCATGGACTTCTGGGTCCTGGGCATGACGGTGCCGGAGGTGCAGCGACGGATCCGGTCGGCGTTCGACCGGTTCCGGGGTGAGTTCGAGCCGTACACGGCTCCGGTGGCGGCGCGGTTTCCGGAGCGGTACGACGGGGGTGCCACGGAAGGTCTGGCGGCGGTGGTGGTGAGCTTCATCCAGGGGGTGTCGCTCCAGATGATGTCGGACCCTGGTCATTTCGACATCGACCGGTACATGCGGGCGCTGCGCGGGTTGGTGGTGGGGGCGCCCGTGCGGGCGTGAGGAGCGCGTTTCGCCCGGCGCCGGGGCTGGGCAACCCACACGTGCAGACGGTGCTCGGCAAGCTGCTGCGCCCGTCGCCGGTGCTGGCGTCGAGGGGGGAGCGGCTGGAGACGCCGGACGGCGACTTCGTCGACGTCGATCTGATGGGGGCATGGCCGCGGGCCGGGGAGCCTGCGGGGCCGATCGTCCTCGTGCTTCACGGGCTGGAGGGGCGGAGCACGCGGCGGTACATGCGACTGACGTACGTGTCGTTGCTGGAGCGGGGCCTGCGGCCGGTGGGGCTGAACTTCCGGGGGTGCAGCGGGGAGCCGAACCGGACGGCCCGGGCGTACCACTCGGGCGAGACGGGCGACCTGCGCCTCGTGCTGGAGACGCTGCGGGACCGGTTCGGCGGTCCGCTGGGGGTGGTGGGCTACTCGCTGGGCGGGAACGTGGCGCTGAGATTCCTGGGCCAGGACGGGGCGGGAGAGCCGGCGACGGGTCCGACGCCCGCATCGGAGCTGGTGGCGGCGGGCGCGGCGGTCTCGGTGCCGTTCGACCTGGACGCGGGCGGTCGGGCGCTGGAGGGGAGCGTGATCGGCCGTGGCGTGTACACGCGCTACTTCATGCGGAGCCTGCGGCGGAAGGTCCTGGAGAAGGGCGACCTCGTGGCGGGCGTGTGCGACGCCGGGGCCGTGCTCCGCGCGCGCACGATCCGTGAGTTCGACGAGGCGTTCACCGCGCCCATCTTCGGCTTTGATGACGCGGCGGACTACTACGCCCGGGCCAGCTCGGCGCGGTTCATCCCCGGGATCGACGTCCCGACCCTGATCGTCCACTCCCGGGACGACCCGTTCCTGCCAGCCGACCGGATCCCCGAGGCCGCCATGCGGGCGAACCCCGCGGTCACCCCCGTCATCACCGAGCGCGGCGGGCACCAGGGTTACGTGGCCGGGTCGCTGCTCCGGCCCCGGTTCTGGGTGGAGGAGGTGGTGGGGGAGTGGATGCGCGCGCGGCTGCTGGGCTGAGAATGGTGGCTCAACCAGGTATCCCGCCGGCCGGTCTGGCCATTCCCACCCTTCGCGAACGTTCCAGTTCGAGCAGCAGGTCCGGCTACCGATCACGTACGCCGGCCATCAACTGCAACGCGCCTACCGGATCGACCTGCTGGTGGAGCAGTGCATTGTGCGCTGCGTACTCCGGGTTGGACCGACGTCCACGCAGAGCGCACGGAGGCCGATCACCGCGTCACCCGGGGAATCACCGGGCCGCGAACCTGCGGCGGGAGACCGGACCGGGCTGCTGCGACGTGCCACAGTTTCGCCCGACTCCGATCCCGCTGTCCGCTCTGCGGGCTCTGTGTTGAGCAGTCGAGAGCCTGGCCCGGCCACGAATCCTCCACGCCCTTGACGCCCTCTCCCCTCCCCTGTATCCTCCGTCCACCATGACGAACGCGAGCAGCCGCACCCGGCATCATCACCATCATCACGGCCCGACGGGTCGCGGTGGTGGCGTGCGTTCGTGATGTAGGACCGAACTGGAAGCGCGCTGGCCCCCGCGGCCCGTCCGACACGGACGGGCCTTTTTTTGTTGCCCTCCGCGTCGGCGTCGCCGGGCGCTCGTGCCCGCGATCTCTGTAGACGAGACACTGGAAGCCGACATGCCGATGCCCGACAGCAGACTGCGGATCGCCCTGCCGAACAAGGGGCGACTCGCCGACGAGGCCCTCGAGCTCCTGGCCCGCGCAGGGCTGGAGCCATCCACCGCCGCCGGCCGCTCGCTCCGGGCGGACCTGGGCGACGACTTCACCGCCCTCTTCGTACGCGCCCAGGACATCCCGGAGTTCGTGGCCGATGGCGCCGCGGACCTGGGCGTTACCGGGAGCGACCTGGTCACCGAGGCCGGCCGGTCGCTGGACACCCTCCTCCGCCTGGGCTTCGGCCGCTGCCGGCTGGCCGTGGCGGCCCGGGAGGAGAGCGACCTGGCGAGCGCGGCCGCGATCCCGGACGGCGCCCGGGTCGCCACGTCCTTTCCCCGCACCACGGAGCGCTTCTTCGCGGAGCGCGGCCGGGCGGTGAAGCTGGTGCCGGTGAGCGGCGCGGCGGAGATCGCGCCGCACATCGGCGTGGCGGACGTGATCGTGGACCTGGTCAGCACGGGCTCCACGCTGAAGGTGAACGGGCTGCGGGAGGTGGAGACCATCGAGGAGGCGGAGGCGGTCCTGGTCGCCCGGGCCGGTTACGGGGAGGGCGCGGCGTCGACCGCGGTCGCCGAGCTGGTCGCCGCCCTCGAGTCGGTGCTGCGGGCGCGGGGGAAGCGGTACCTGATGGCCAACGTGCCGCGGACGGCGCTGCCGAGGGTGAAGGAGATCATCCCGGGGCTCAACGGTCCGACGATCATCGACGTGTTGAACTCGGGCGAGCACGTGGCGGCACACGCGGTGGTCGAGAAGGGAGAGGTCTACCGCGTGATCGCGGCGCTCAAGGCGCTGGGCGCGGAGGGGATCCTGGTGACGAAGATCGAGAGGCTCATGCCATGATGGAGATCCGACAGCTGGCCGCGCTGGACGACGACGCCCTCGACCGGCTCCGCCTCCGGGGCCGTGCCGGCGATCCCGACGTGGCCCGGGCCGTGGCCGCCCTCCTGTCCGGGATCCGGCGGGACGGCGATGCGGCGCTCCGGGCCCAGACGCTCCGCTTCGATGGCGTGGAGCCCGCCGCGCTGGAGGTGCCGCGCGGCGAGTGGCTGGAGGCGCTGGAGTCGCTGGAGCCGGATCTGCGGGACGCGCTCTACGCCACCGCCGCGTCGATCCGGCGGTTCCACGCCGCGCAGGCGCCGGAGCCGCTCGAGTGGCAGGTTGCCCCGGGGCTGGTCCTCGGGCGCCGGCCGGACCCGCTCCGCAGGGTGGGCGTGTACGCGCCGGGCGGCCGCGCGGCGTATCCGAGCAGCGTCCTCATGGGTGTCGTGCCCGCGCGGGTGGCGGGGGTGGACGAGGTCGTCGTCGCGTCGCCGCCGGGCCCCGACGGGCGGCCGACGCCGCTCGTCATGGCCGCGTGCGCCGTGGCCGGCGCCGACCGGCTCTTCGCCCTGGGCGGCACCGCCGCCATCGGCGCGCTGGCGTACGGTACGGAGAGCGTGCCGCGCGTGGACCGGATCGTCGGCCCCGGGAACGCCTACGTCATGGAAGCCAAGCTCCAGGTGAGCACGGTGACCGGGATCGACTCCCCCGCCGGCCCCTCCGAGCTGCTGATCATCGCCGACGCCGGCGCCGACCCGGAGACGGTGGCCCTCGAGCTCATCGCCCAGGCCGAGCACGACCCGGACGCCGCCGCCGTCCTGGTCACCACCGACGAAGCCGTGGCCCGCGCCGCGGCCCGCGCGCTGGAGCGCCGCGTGCCCGGCGTCCCTCGGCGCGAGATCGTGGAGGCCTCGCTGGCCGCCGCCGGCGCGCTGCTGGTGGCCGACTCGCTCCAGGATGCCGCCGACTTCGCCACCGACTACGCGCCCGAGCACCTGCTCATCCTGACCGCCCGCCCGCGCGACACGCTGGCCCTCGTGCGCTGCGCCGGCACCGTCTTCCTCGGGCCCCGCAGCTCCGTTGCGTACGGCGACTACGCCACCGGCGCCAACC
>JBKGZE010000086.1:0-7910 GCA_046545735.1 Gemmatimonadota bacterium
GGGCGAACCATCCACCAGGGCGGGAGGAACGCATGAGACCGGTGACGATCGTGATGCTGGCCGCGCTCGCGGTCAGCGCTTGCGGCGAGACGGATGTGCAGGACAGGGGCGGAGAGCCGGCGCCGGGCGAGGAGGTCGAGGACATGGGACTCGAGCGGAAAGTGGAGCCCGTGAACCTGGACACCGTCGCCTGGTTCAGCGAAGGCCGCACGGTCACCTTCGAGAACCGTAACTGGATCCTGGCCGGGGAGCCGGTCTTCGACCCGGCCGTGGTCTACGTGGGCGAGTTCGAGGGCACGCCGCTGTACGCGGAGGTGGGGGAGGCGTCGCCACACGACGCGTTGTTCATCCCCCTCGAGAACGACTACTGGCAGCTGCTGGAGCCGGGGACCGCGCCGCCGCCGGAGTAGCGGTGTCCGGAGCCGGTCGGCGTGCGGCGCGGTCGCGGGCTAGAGCTTCACCCCGTCGAGGTTCTCGATGATCACCGCCATGCCCTGGCCCCCGCCGATGCACGCGGATCCGAGGGCGTAGCGGCCGCCCCGACGCCGCAGCTCGTGGATCAGGTGGACCATGATCCGGGCACCCGACGCCCCGAGGGGATGCGTGAGGGCGATGGCCCCGCCATCCACGTTGGTCTTCGCCATGTCCAGCTCGAGCTCCTTCACCACCGCGGCGGCCTGCGGCGCGAACGCCTCGTTCACCTCGATCAGCTCCATGTCTCCGAGCGCCAACCCCGCCGTCTTCAACGCCTGCCGAGCGGCGGGCGCCGGGCCGATGCCCATCACCCGCGGGTCCACGCCGGCCACACCCCACGACACGAGTCGAGCCAGCGGCTCGCGCCCTTCCCGGGACGCCCAGTCGGCGCCCGCCACCACCATGGCGGCCGCGCCATCACCGATCCCGCTGGCGTTTCCGGCCGTGACGAGCCCGTCCTTCTTGAAGTACGGCCGCAGCCCGGCGAGCGCCTCCAACGTGGTCTCCGGCCGCATGTGCTCGTCCACGCGGAACTCCCGGGCCCCCTTCCGGGTCTCGATCGTCATCGGCACGACCTCGGCGTCGAAGCGACCTTCGTCCCACGCCCGCTTCGCGCGCTGCTGCGACTCCAGGGCGAGCCGGTCGGCATCCTCCCGGGTGACCGCGTATCGCTCGGCCAGCTCCTCGGCCGTCTGCGCCATGGACATGCCGCACTGGCTGTCGGTCAGCCCCTGCCAGAGCAGGTCTTCGAAAGACCCGCCCGCGGCGCCCAGGCGGAGATCGCCCCAGCGCGCGCCCCGCACCACGTGGGGCGCCTGGCTCATGGATTCCGTCCCTCCCACGATGCACACGTCGGCCTGCCCAAGCAGGATCTCCTGCGCGGCGTTCACGGCGGCCTGGAACCCGGACCCGCACAGTCGGTTGACGGTCAAGGCGGGAACCCGATCGGGCACGCCCGCCTGGAGCCCGACGTGGCGGGCGAGGTACATGGCGTCCCGGGAGGTCTGGAGGGCGTTGCCGAAGATTACATGGTCGATACGCGTCGGGTCGACGCCGGCCTCCTGCAACGCGGAGCGCGAGGCCACCGCTGCGAGCTCCGTCGCCGTGAAGTCCTTCAGGCTGCCACCGAACGTGCCGAACGGGGTCCGGCGGCCGGAGAGGAAGACGATGTCTGCGGGGTGTCCCTGAGTGCCCATGGGGTCTCCTGGTCGTATACGGGGGCGGAAGGCGATTTCTCGTAGTAACGCGGGGGCGCCGTTGGGTGGAACGGCGATCCGGCCCGCCCCCTCGCGGGTCGCGGATCGCGGTCGCGGGTCAGCCGTCCGGGATCACCGTCAGCTCGCCGCGGGCGTCGTGCGGTCTGCAGACGAACGGGTAGCTTCCGGGCGGCGCGCCTTCGAGGAGCACGATCCAGGCGGCCCCCTCCGATACGAGCGGCGGCCCCCGCAGCTGCCCGGTGCGATCAAGGAACTCCCGGATCTCCGGGCTGAGCTCGTCGACCACGAAGGTGACGGCGTGGGGCCGACGGTCGGCGGCCACGAACCGGACCGCGTCCCCGGGGCTGGCGGTGACCGCGGCGGGCGTGATGGAGTCGGTCGCTCCGGCCCCGGCCAGTCGGATGTCGTGCACCGACCCCGGCACGGTGACCTCCATGCTGTCGAGCACGAGGGTCTCGCCACCGCCGAACGCCTCGCAGGCCGTCACGAACAGCGCCAACAGCAGAACGCCGGAGCGTCCGATCGGACGCCCCGGCGCCATCATGGGGTGCAAACCCGTCAGCTCCCGAGGCCGACCACGTAGGCCGCGAGCGCCTCCACCTGCTCGTCCGTCAGGTTGGCGCCACCCAGCGGCGGCATCGGGCCCGGGGACTCCACCGGCTCTGCCACGCCCGTGTGGATCACCTCCACGATCTCGTCGTAGTCACGGCCGGAGATGTTGATCCACTCGTCATCGGTAAGGTCGGGCGCGAGCTGCGTGCCCGTCGCCTGCGGCCCATGGCACGCATGGCAGGCGCCCTGGCCGGTGAACAGCTGCTTCCCCTCAGCATACTGCTCCTGCGTCACGCCTTCGGGGAGGTCCACAGGCGCGGCCTCTTCGGGCGCGGCCGTATCGCCCATGGGGTCCTCCATCGGCTCGTCCGCAGCCTCATCGGCCCCGCCGCACGCCGAAAGCCCCACTACCGCTACGGTCGCCAACGCGAACGCCTTCCACTGCCTGCCACGCATAGCGCGTCTCCTCCTCTTTGATTGGGTCCCGGAGGCGGTTCCTCCGAGCTGAATTGCTACTCTTCACATGATGCCGGCGAAGATACGTCTTCAGTCGAAAGGGCGTCAACCTGCGTGCTGCGGTCGACGCAAGGAGCAAGCCGACCTGGAGCGGTCCGCGGGGAGCCGCGGGGACCGGCCGTGAGCCGCGGGGACCGGCGCGCCACGGATCCCCGGTTCAGGCGTCGTCGGGGGCGGGCCCCGCCTCGTGCCCGCAGCTGATGCAGTACAGCCATGCGGGCTCCAGGACCGCGTGGCACCGGGAGCACCGCCGGAGTCGCTGGTCCGCTCCGCAATACGGGCAGAAGCGGACCCGCCTGCCGGGCGGCAGCGGCTCCGCGCACACCACGCAGCCGTCCGCCGACGCGGCTGCAGCATCCGCGGCAGCCACTTCCGACCCGGGCCCCGGTTCCCCCGCCGGCCCCGGCTCTGGCTCCGGCTCCGGCTCAGGCCCCGGCCCGGGCTCCGGTCCGGGCTCCGGCTCCGGCCCGGGCTCCGGCTCCGATTCCGCCTCCGGCTCAGGCTCCGGCTTCGTGGCCGGGCGCTCGACCCGGACCTGGGAAGCGGAGTATTTCCGGAAGAGGCCGACATCGGGGTATGGCCTGTCGATCTCGCGACGGAGCGCCTCGCGCGCCTCCAGCGGCTCGAGTCTGAGGAGCCCCTGCTCGCCCGCGAGGAGACGGAGGAGGGCGTGCTCGTAGTCGGCGTTGAGCTCCACGCCGAGGCGCGCGCGCACGGCCTGGTACGGCACCAGCGTCCCGTAGAGGTCGGAGACGGTGAGCGGCTCGTCGGTTCCGCGCCCGCTGCGCTCGAGCTCCTCCAGCAGTGCCCGGTAGAGCCGGTTCAGAACATCGTCGTCCATGGGCCCGTGATCCTCGGCGGTGGGTCAGTCGTCGGTCAGCGCCGCCCGGACATCGGGCGGAGCGGATCGGAGCAGCTCGTCGGCTCGGGGATCCTCGAGCGCCCGTAACGCCCGGATCAGGGCCGCCCAGTTCATCGGCTCCTCCGGCGCGTAGTCGAGCGCACGCTCGTACTGGCCGACCGCGGCTGCGGGACGATCGAGGTCCATGAAGAGGTGGCCGAGCTCCCGACGCACATCGGCGTCGCGGCCATCCACCGAGACCGCGCGTCGGAGCATGGCGGCGGCCTCCTCCGGCCGATCGAGCCTGCGGTAGATACGGCCGAGGTAGAGCATGGTCGTGACGCTCTGCGGTCGGTCGTCCAGGATCTGCTCGAGCATGACGGCGGCCGAATCGAGGCGACCGGCGCGGAACGCCCGCTCCGCCGCGTCGAGCTCCTGTCCGCCCCCGCGCACCACGACGAAGGCGACCCCGATCAGTGCCACGGCGGCGACGGCCGCGGCGAGCCACGCCATCCAGCGCCCCGTGACCGGCGAAGTGTCCGGGGGGCGGGCCTCCGGACCGGCGGCCGGCACCTCGCCGGGCTCATCCAGCGTGGCGCCTTCGACGCGTGTGGCGCCCGCGGGCTCGACAGCGGGAGCGGGCGTGGCCAGCTCCGCCCGGAGTCGGGCGACGCCATTGCGGGTCGTATCCGCATCGTCGGCCCGCGCATCGCCTTCCCGGGCCCGGTCCGCGGCCGTGCGGATGTGGTGGACGGCGCCCGCCGCTTCCAGCGAGATCACGTCCCGGCTGCGCAGGCTCCTGACGACGTCGTCGAGGGTCAGCCGCTCGGGAGCGAAGGCGTTCAGCCGCTCGTTCTCGGGGGTGGTGGGATCGCGGCGGAGTCGGATCCGGAGCGCGCGCTCGACGGCGGCGGCGACGGCCTGCAGCGCGGCGGCGAGCTCGTCCGGCGTGGCGTAGTCGTCGAGGCGACGGATATCCTCCGCCGCCTCGTCCAAGGGCCGCAGCGCGGCCGAATCGTCCATGGCGTATCAGCGTTCGATGTGCAGCAGCCCTGCGCGGGCGTGGGCCAGCAGGAACCCTTCCGCGTCATCGAAAGGGACGCCGACCCCGATCCGCACGCGCGTATCCTCGGCCCAGCGACGCATGAACTGTGCGACGGTCTCATTCGAGCGGCCGGCCTGGTCCCGCAGCTGCCGCACGATGTCGGTCCAGCTGCCCTCGAACGTGGACCCATCGGGGAGCCGGATCCGGTGACTGTCCTCCGAAACGTCGGCGGTGCCCCCGGCCGGCTGCCACGACTCGACATCGTCCGCGTCCACGGCCGCCGCTTCGATCTCCGCGAGCAGGTCGTCCACCGGATCGAGATCACCCTCCAGCGCGTCCAGACGGGACTCCCAGACCATGAGCTCGGGGTCGGTCTCTTCCAGCCCTCCCACCGTCCGCTTCAGCTCGATGAGCCGCCAGACGGCGAGCGGATCCCAGTGGTCGCCCGGAGCCAGTGCGGCCAGGTGCTCCAGGGCTCCAGCGTAGTCTCCACGGTCGTACATGAGGTGGCCGAGGTAGACCCGGGCCTCCTGGTGACGGGTGTTGATCTCCAGCGCCCGCCGCAGTTCCTCGAGCGCCCCCACCTCGTCGCCGAGGCGATGGAGGGTGAACCCTAGGGCGGCTGCGGCGTCCGGATCACCGGGGTCGCTGCCCGTGGCGGTCTCGAAGCAGTCCCGGGCCTCGTGGAAGCGCGCCTCCCTGTACAGGGCCCGTCCCATGGTCAGGAGCAGCTCGGGGTCGTCACCGGCCGGGCCGCCGCGGACCGTGGAGAAGAGGAAGGCCGCCTCCGAGTGGCGGCCGAACCGGAGCAACGTCTCCCCGAGCCCGACCATGGCGTCATCGTGCTCGGGGTCCAGGACCAGCGCCTTCTCGAACGTCTGGCGGGCCCAGGCGTATTCCTCCCTGGCGAGACGGGTGTAGCCGAGCCCGACGTACAGCTCGACGGAGTGGGGGTACAGCCGGATCCCTTCCTTCAGGGTCGTGAGTGCTGCCTCGTAATCACCGCGGTCGTATTGCTTGTGCGCACGTTCATCATACTCCTCGGAGCTGAGGAACGGGGTCGGCATACGCAGCGCCTCCGGGTCCGTGGTGAATCGGAACTCGTTGTCGGAGAGGACCGTCTCGGCGGTCACATCAATCTAACCGCGGGCGAACACGGATTCCAGAGGCTGGCGAATTTCGCTGGCGAATTTCGGGTGGGCTGGCGTGCGTCCATGGGGCTTCCGGCAGCGAAGGCTGGACGAAACGTCAGTCGTACCCGAAGACGGGATAATCCTGAACGGGTTGCTCCAGGGTCTGCCAGTCGACGGGGAGGCCCTCTGCCTGGCGCTCCCGTGGTGTGGCGTAGCGCTCGAACTCGCGACCGTACTTCCGGTCGAGGTAGAAGTTGACCAGGTTGGCCACCGGGCCGGAGACGGTGCTCCCGTGGAGGCCGTGGTAGATGATCATGGCCACGACGATCTCCGGCTCCTCCCCCGGCCGTGCGCCCACGCCGACGAACCAGCCGTGGTCATCGCCGCGGGAGTTCTGGGCGGTGCCCGTCTTGCCCATCACGTCCCAGTCCTGGATCCGGCTCAGGTAGGCGGTCCCCCCGGGGTTGAAGACGTGGCGCATGCCGGTCCGGATGGCTTCCAGCTGCTCTCGGGTGACGCCGTACTCCTCGACGAACCGGGTGGGTGCTTCCGACTGGATGAGCCGTGGAATCGGCATCTTGCCATCGGGCCGGGCGAACCCGGCGACCACCTGGGCCAGCTTCACCGGGGTGAAGGTCACGGCGCCCTGGCCGATGGAGAGGGACATGATCTCCGGCGGGCGGGGCTTGTAGCCGAAGTGGTTCTCGAACCAGTCGAGGCCCCTGGGGAAGATCGGCGAGACCTCGCCGGGGAAGTCGATGCCGGTGCGGCTGCCGAGGCCGAGGGCGGTTCCCTTCTCCATGTACTCCGCCAGGCCGAGCCTGATGCCCACCTGGTAGAAGTAGACATCACAGGAGTGCTTGAGCGCGCCGACCAGGTCGAAGCGCCGGCCGTGGTCGGTCCAGCAGCGGGCGTACCGTCCCTGGTAGCTCATCCCGCCCGCGCACGCCTCCGGCATCACCCATTCGGGGGTGATGACTCCCTCGGCCAGCGCCATGGCCGCGACGGTCATCTTGAAGGTAGAGCCCGGGGGCTGGGCGTCGCCGGTGGCGCGGTTCAGTAGTGGCTTCGTCGAGTCCTGGTTCAAGGCCCGCCAGACCTCGGATCGAATGCCGCCGGTGAAGAGGTTCGGGTCGTAGCTGGGGTTGCTGTACATCGCCAGTACGCCGCCGGTCTGCGGGTCCATGGCGACGAACGCGCCCTGCGCCTTCTCCATCCCGAGCGACCGGGCCGTCTCCTGGAGCAGGAAGGCGCCGTATCGCTGGAGGTCGAGATCGAGGTGCAGGTGGATGTCCTCGCCCGGGATGGCCGGCACGCCCATGGTCTCCGGCAGCCAGCGCTTGATCCCGCCGCGGGCGTCCACCTCCATGTACCGCATCCCCGGTTCGCCCCCCAGCACGCGCTCGTACTGCTGCTCCAGACCGGCTTTCCCGATCCAGCGACCCTGCCGGTAGTCGGCGTACCGGGGCTGCTCCAGCTCCTCCTGACTGATCTCCGCCACGTACCCGATCAGGTGCGCCACAGCCGACTCGGCCGGGTAGTACCGCTTCGGGTAGTCGTGGATCAGGACCTCCGGGAAGTCCGGACGACGCTCCTCCAGCCGCGCCACCTGCTCCAGCGACGCGTCGTCGAGCACCACCAACGGGCGGTTCGGCGACGCCCGGTACCTCCGGAACGCCCGCGCGGTGTCGGCGTCTGTGAGCCCCAGCACCGGACGGAGCCACTCGACCTTCTTCCGGAGCGAGTCCACAGGGGCCGGCATGAGCTGGACCTGGTAGGCGACCCGGTTCTCGGCCACCACCCGGCCCTGCCGGTCGTAGATCGTGCCCCGGGGCGCCCGGACCGTGACCGGCCGCAGCATGTTCTCCCGGGCCTGGACCGAGAACTCCTCCGCCCGAACCACCTGGATCCGCACCAGGGAGTACACCAGCCCGAGCACCGCAACCACCAGAACCACACGCGCCCAGACCGCCCGCTTCTCACGGGCCCAGCGGGGCGTCTCCGTCCGTCCGTGCCGACCCTTCATCTCGTCCTCGCTTCGCTCGGATACCCGATTCTGTCCCGGGCAAAATCCTCGCCAGCGAGATGCCTTGGCGCCGACAGGCTCAGTCGACTCTCACGTCCGCGAGCGG
>JBKGZE010000087.1:0-7833 GCA_046545735.1 Gemmatimonadota bacterium
CGGGCACCGTTCACGTCCCGTGCCAGCGACCACGGACGGACGCAGCGCCCGGCCGCGCCCCGGACGCAGCGCGCACCGCGCTCGCTCCGGCCGCCCGCCAGGGACGCGACCCCGCCGGTGGCGGTCAGCCCCGGCGGCGGATCCGCGTGTTGGTGATCAGCGCCACGGACCCGACGATGATCAGGCACGCCAGCACGATCCGGGGCGACATCCGCTCGCCCGCCAGGAGCCAACCCAGGATCACCGCCACCACGGGGTTCACGTACGCGTACGTGGAGGCGAGGGCGGGGGCGGTGACCCGGAGGAGCCAGACGTAGGCGCTGTAGCTGATGAGCGATCCGAACACGATCAGGTACAGGAGCGCCAGCACGCTGCGGCTGGAGAAGGTCGCCGGGTCCATGGTGCCCGGCTCGCCGGCCAGCAGGCCCGCGAGCAGGAGGAACGCTCCGCCGGCCAGCATCTGCATGGCGGTGGCCAGGAGTGGCGCGGGCAGGGCGGCGGTGCGGGAGTAGAGCGACCCCACGGCCCATGCGACCGTCGACATCAGGATGACGAGCCCCGCCGTCACCTCCCGGGGTCCCAGCCGCGGCTCGCCCAGGAGAATCGCGACGCCGGCGAACCCTACCAGCAGGCCCATCCAGACCGAGGCGCGGGGTGCGCTGCCGCCGGGGCGGAGCCAGTCGAGCAGGACCATCCAGAACGGGACGGTGGCCACGATGAGCGCGGCCGTTCCGGACTCGAGCCACTGCTCCGCCCAGACCACGCCGCCGTTTCCGCCCAGGAGCATGAGCGCCCCCACCACCGCGGCGGCCCGCCACTGGCGCGCGGTGGGACGCGGGAACCCGACCGCGCGGCGCCACGCGTAGAGGAGGGCGCCGGCCACGACGAAGCGGGTGCCGGCCATGAGGAACGGTGGCAGGGTTTCCACGGCGAACCGGATCGCCAGGTAGGTCGAGCCCCAGATGACGTACACCGCCCCGAGCGCCAGGCCCACCTGCGTCCGGGACGGCTCGGGATCCCGCTCGCCCTGCTCCGCTCTTTCGTTCATCCGACGCCGCTCCGCCTCCTCCGCTCGCGTACCGACCCCCGTTACCAGACTCCCGGTGCCGTGTCCCCGGACGGGCGATACATTACGCGCTCCACGTCGGACCTCGCGAACTGCAGCCCTGAACGAGCATGCGTATCGAGTACGAGCCGCTCGCGCTCCGCACCGCGGAGCCGTTTCACATTGCGCGACCCTCGGACCCCCACGGGCGCCGCAACGTGTGGGTCCGCCTCATCGATGATGACGGCGTCGAAGGGTGGGGCGAGGCCGCCGCCAGCCCGTTCTATGGCGACACGGCGGACACGGTGGTGGCCGCACTCGGGCAGTACGCGGCCGTGCTCGAGCGCTTCGACCACCCGTTCGCCCTCGAGACCATCGAGCGCGAGCTGGAGGTGGCCGTGGGACGGAACCCGGCCGCCCGCACGGCCCTGTCGGCCGCGCTGCACGATTTGATGGGGAAGAAGCTCGGTGCGCCCGTGTGGCGGCTCTGGGGGCTCGACCCGGCCACCGCGCCCCGCTCCTCCTTCACGCTCTCGATGGCGGGCCCGGAGGAGACCCGGGAGAAGGCCCGGCGCCACGCCCACCGCCCCGTCCTCAAGGTGAAGGTCGGCCGCCCCGATGACGAAGCGCGTCTGCGTGCGATCCGCGACGAGGCGCCGGACGCCGTGCTGTACGTGGACGCCAACACCGCCTGGACGGCTAAGGAGGCGCTGCGGCGGCTCCCGTTCCTCGAAGAGCTCGGGATCGCGTTCGTCGAGCAGCCGCTGCCCGCGGGCGACATCGAGGGGCTCCGGCTCCTGCGCAATCGCTCCCGCCTGCCCATCGTCGCCGACGAGTCGTGCGAGACCGTCGCGGACATCCCGCGGCTGCTGGGCGCCGTGGACGGGATCAACATCAAGCTCGCCAAGGCCGGCTCGCTCCGTGAAGCCATGCGGATGGTCCACGTCGCCCGGAGCCACGGGCTGATGGTCATGCTGGGGTGCATGCTGCAGAGCAGCCTCGGGATCGCCGCCGCGGTCCAGCTCGCGCCGCTGGTCGACTACCTGGATGTCGACGGGCCGCTCCTCCTGGCGGAGGACCCCTTCACCGGGCCCGGCATGAACGACGACGGCACGCTCCGCTTCAACCAGGGCCCGGGCCTGGGCGTGGACCGACGTTGAAGGCAGCCGAGGCGAGCCGCGTATGACCGACCGAGGCCGGGCGGTGGAGACGGAGCTGATCCGGCAGTGTCAGGCCGGCGCGCAGCGGTTCTACGAGCCACTGGTCCGGGCGTACGAGCCGGAAGCGCACCGGCTGGCGATGGGGATGCTCGGAGACGGTGACATGGCGCACGACGCGGTGCAGCAGGCGTTCATCAAGGCGTACGACGGGCTGGACCGCTTCGAGCTCGGTCGCAGCTTCCGGCCCTGGTTCCTGCAGATCCTCAGGAACCAGTGCCGGGACATGCTGCGGCGGCAGAAGGCGGGCTTCGAGACGAAGCGGATGGACGAGGTGCTCGAGGAGCGGCTCCCGTCGTCGTCGAGCCCGGAGGGCGACCATCGGCGGACGGCGGCCCGGGAGCTCCTCTGGAAGGGACTGGGCCGGATCTCGGTGGACCACCGTGAAGTGCTGGTCATGAAGGAGCTGGAGGGCTTCAACTACGCGGAGATCGCGGAGGCCATGGGCATCCCCGAGGGTACCGTGGCGAGTCGATTGTACCATGCGCGCCGTGCTCTCCGGGCGGCGCTGGAGGAGCTGGGGGCGGAGTACCCATGATCGGGCACGACGAGCTGATGCGGTATCTGGACGGCGAGCTCCCGCCCGAGCGGGCGCGCGCCGTGGAGGCGGAGCTGGAGCGGAGCACGGAGCTGCGGCGCGACTACGAGATCTTCCGGCGCATGAAATCGGATTTCCAGGAGCTGTCCGTTCACGTGGGTACGCCCCGCACGGTGTGGGACCGGGTCAACCGGAATCTGACCCGGCCGGTGGGGTGGATCCTGTTCCTGGTGGGCGCGCTGGTGTGGTCGTCGTACGCGGTGTACACCTACCTGACCGGCGCCGACGCCCTCTGGGAGAAGCTGGCCGTGAGCGCCGTAGCGGTGGGGCTCGCCATGCTGCTGCTGAGCGCGCTGGTCGACCGCTACCGTGACCTGAAGACCGATCCGTACAAGGAGATCCGCCGATGACCGTCACCACGACCCCGGACATCACGGGCCGTCGCATCACCGAGACTCTGGGCATGGTCCGGGGGAACACGATCCGTGCCCGGTTCATCGGACGGGACGTGATGGCCCTCTTCCGCAACCTGGCCGGGGGCGAGATCAGCGAGTACACGAAGATGCTGGCGGAGGCACGCGAGCAGGCGATCGACCGGATGGTCCAGGACGCGGAGGCGCTGGGCGCGGACGCCATCGTGGCGGTCCGGTTCCAGACCTGCGAGGTCATGTCCGGCGCGGCCGAAATCCTCTGCTACGGGACGGCGGTGAAGACCGCGCCCGCCTGATCCGCTCGCCTCGCGCCCGGCGCGGCGCGCGGCTCACTCCGAACGGGTCCGGGGCAGACGAAGCGTGAACGTGCTCCCGGACCCGATCTCCGATTCCAGCTCCAGCTCCCCGCCCAGGAGCCGCGCCAGGCGACGGCTCACCGCCAGACCCAGTCCGCTCCCGCCGGCGCTCCGGGTCATGGACTGGTCGACCTGCGTGAACTCCTCGAACACCCGCTCCCGGTCGGCCGGGTCGATCCCGATCCCCGTGTCCCGCACCCCGATGCGCACCTGCTCCTGCAGCGCGTGCAGCGACGCCGTGACCCTCCCCTCCCGGGTGAACTTGATCGCGTTGGAGAGGAGGTGCTCCACGATCTGCCGGACCTTGGCCGGGTCTGTCTCGACCCGCACCGGGCCTTCCGGCACATCGAGCTGGAGGTCGAGCCCCCTGGCCTCGGCTTCCGGCCTCACCAGCCCGGCGGCTTCGACCGTAAGCTCGACCAGGTCCACCTCCTGACGGAGCACCTCTTCCTTCCCCGCGTCGATCCGGGACAGGCTGAGGATCTGGGTGATCAGGTCGCGCAGGTGAATGGCCGACGCGCGGATCCGACCCAGCTGCGTCCGCTGCTCCGGAGTCAACGGACCGGCGATCTCCTCGCTCAACAGCTCCTGGTAGCCGATGATCGCGGAGAGCGGGGTGCGCAGCTCGTGGCTCATCACCCCCACGAACTGGGTCTTGGCTCTGCTGGCCGCCTCCGCGGCCCGGCGCGCCTCGTGCTCGGTCTCGTAGAGCCGCGCCCGCTCCAGCGCCTGCGCGCACTGGCGGCCCAGGGCCAGGAGCAGATCCCGGTCTGACCGGCCGAACGGCCGAACGGCACGGTAGCCGAAGCCGAGGCTGCCGATCACGCCCGCCGACGTCAGGAGCGGCACCGCTACGACCGTCTCGTGCTCCGCGCCGGACCCGGGGACCAGGCGGGGGCGGTGCCCGGGCTCCGCCGCGCTCGATACGATCGGCTCCTCGCCCCGGACCGCGTCCGTCAGGGGCGCGCCCGGCTCGGGCTCGAGGCGGGTGGGGCGGTCCGGGGATTCAGGGGCCGTCCCGACGTGGCGGACCAGCTCGAGCGAGCCGTCCCGCTGCGCGAGCACGAGCGCGCCGGATTCCGCGCCGAGCGCGGCCGCCCCCTCCTCCACGATGACGTCGGCCACCGCTTCGGCCGTGACCGCCTCCGACAGCCTGGCCGTGATGGCCTGCAGCCGGGCGATCCGTGCGCTGGCCCGCTCCGCATGCTTGCGGGAGTCCCGCTCGGCGCTGTGCAGCTGCGCGTTCTCGATGGCCAGGGCGGCGCGACCGGCGAGCTCCCGCGCCACGACCAGGTCGCCGCGGTCGTAACGGCGGTCGGACTCGGCGTACACGAACGTGATGGCGCCGAAAGCCCGCTCGCGGATCCGGATCGGCACGGTGATGGACGAGACCGGCCCCAGCCGGCGCAGCAGCTCCCGGTGGGTCTCGTCCACCGCGCCCGCGTCCAGCATGTCCCCGGTGATCTCCTCGTGCAGCTCGGGTTCCCCGGTGTGGATGGCGCGGTAGACGCCGAAGGTGGCCGCCGGGTCGGGCGGGTAGGGCTCGTGCAGCTCCTCGGCCAGGGCCACCTGCTCCTCGTCCAGGTGGGCCACCGCCAGCCGCCGCAGCCGACCGTCCGGCTCGATCATGTCCACCGCGCACAGGTCCGCGAACGACGGGACGGCCAGCCAGGCTACCGTGCTCAGCGTGTCCCTGTAGTCGAGCGACCCGCTGAGGAGCGCGCTCGCCTCCGTCAGGAAACCCATCCGTTGCGCCGTGCGCTCCCGCAGCTCCCGCTCGCGACGCACGGGCGCCAGCTGCGCCTCCCGCTCCGCCGTCAGGTCGCGGGTCACCTTCCCGAACCCGACCAGCTCGCCGCGGTCGTAGAGCGGGGTGAGCGCCACCCGGGCCCAGAATCGCGAGCCGTCCTTGCGGCAGCGCCAGCCCTCGGCTTCGAACCGACCCTGGCGGGCGGCCAGCCGGAGCTGTACCTCGGGGTCGCCCTCCATGCGGCTCTCGTCGGGGAAGAAGACACGGTAATGGCGACCGAGGATCTCGTCGGCGGTGTAGCCCTTGATCCGCTCCGCACCCGGGTTCCAGCTGGTGACGTGGCCGTCGGCGTCCAGGACGAAGATGGCGTAGTCGGGGACGCTCTCTACCAGGATCCGGTAGAGGTCGTCGAGGCGGTGCTCGGCGTTCTCGGGCCCGGGACGGACCGGGTCGGTGCCCATTCGGCCTCCGTGCGGGTCAGGCCAGCTGCGCAAGCGCCTCCAGCACCCGTTCCGCGTGCTCCTTCGGCTTGACGCGCGGGAAGACGGCCGCGAGCTGGCCGGACACATCCACCACGAACGTGCTCCGGACCACGCCCCAGTGCTTCCGCCCGAAGCTGGACTTCTCCTGCCAGACCCCGTACGCCTCCGCCACGCGGTGGTCCGGATCCGCGAGCAGGGTGAACGGAAGGTCGTACTTCTCCGAGAACGTGCGGTGGGAGGCGAGGTCGTCGGGGCTCACGCCCAGGACGACGGCGCCCGCGTCGCGGAACTCCGTCCATTCGTCGCGTACGCCGCACGCCTGGGTGGTGCACCCCGGCGTGTCGTCCTTGGGATAGAAGTAGAGCACCACGGGTGCGCCTCGCAGATCCGAGAGCCGCACCTCCACTTCGTTCCCGTCCCCGTCGATCCCGGTCAGCGTGAAGTCCGGGGCCTGATCGCCCTTCTCGAGCATCGGCGTTCTCCTGCTCGGTGGATTTGGTCTGATCGAGACCGTCAATGCCATATCCGTGCCGCACGCCCGCGTCCGCGTGGCGCTGGATTGGAATGTGCATGCCCCGTGGGCGGAGCGAAAGCGGGCGGAGCGGCAGGTAAGCCCCCCCGCGCGACGGTCGCGGGATCCAACCGAGGAGACGAGATGGCAGGCGACGACGAGTCGAGGGAGCGGGCCACCGCGCCGGAGCCGGGGAGCGAGGCACGGCTGCGGGGTGCGGAGCGGGAGGCGCTCAAGACCGCCGAGGCCCCCGCGGGCGAGGACCAGATCCCGCCCGCCGACGAGATGACGCCGTTCGAGGCGGTCAACTACCAGTTCGACTGCGCCGCCCGCCTGCTGGACCTGCCCCGCCACCTGCAGGTGGCGCTGAAGACGCCGTTCCGGGAGGTCATGGTGGAGATCCCGCTCGTGGCGGAGGATGGCTCCATCACCACGTTCCACGGCTACCGGGTCCAGCACAACAACGCCCGCGGCCCCATGAAGGGCGGGCTGCGGTACCACCCGGAGGTGGACCTGGACGAGTCCCGGGCGCTGGCGTCGCTCATGACCTGGAAGACCGCGCTCGTGGACATCCCCTACGGCGGCGCCAAGGGGGGCGTCGACGTCGATCCCCGTCAGCTGAGCGACGTCGATCTGGAGCGGATCACCCGCACCTTCCTGGAGCGGATCCACCAGTTCATCGGGCCGAACGAGGACATCCCGGCCCCGGACATGAACACCAACGCCCAGGTCATGGCCTGGATCGTGGACGAGTACGCCAAGTTCGAGGGCTTCACGCCGGCCGTGGTGACGGGCAAGCCGCTGGAGGTCGGTGGCTCGCCCGGCCGCGAGTCGGCCACGGGCCGCGGCGTGGCCGTGGTCACGGAGCGGGCCGCCGCCGACCACCACCTGGAGCTCGACGGCGCCACCGTCGCCGTGCAGGGCTTCGGCAACGTCGGCAGCTGGACGGCCCGGTTCCTGGCGGAGCGAGGCGCCCGGGTGGTGGCCGTCAGCGACGTGGACGGTGGGATCCACGACGAGGCCGGCCTCGACGTCGGGCGCCTGGTCGACCTCGTCGCCCGCGGCGAGAGCGTCGTGCAGCTCGACGGGGCCGAGCGGATCAGCAACGACGACCTCCTGACCCTGGACGTGGACGTCCTCGTACCCGCCGCGCTGGGCGGCGTGCTCCACCGATGGAACGCCCGCCACGTCCGGGCGAAGCTGGTGGTCGAGGGCGCCAACGCGCCCACCACCCCCGCCGCGGACGCCATCCTGGCGGAGCGCGGGATCACCGTGGTGCCGGACATCCTCGCGAACGCCGGCGGCGTCACCGTCTCGTATTTCGAGTGGGTCCAGAACCTACAGCAGTTCCGCTGGACGGCCGAGAAGGTGGACCAGGAGCTCCGCGCGATCATGACCCGCGCCTACGACGCCGTGCGCGACACCGCCGTCTACCACGGCACGTCGCTCCGAACCGCGGCGTTCATGGTCGCGATCCGGCGGGTGGCCAGGGCGGTGCAGGTG
>JBKGZE010000088.1:0-7815 GCA_046545735.1 Gemmatimonadota bacterium
ACCTGGCGCAGCGGCTCATCACGCTCCGCTTCCTGCCCCAGCTCCTCGACATCCTCCGCACCGCGCGGGAGGGCGGCCACGACGCCGTCGACACCGCGCGCGCGTACTACCTCGTGTCCGAGCGCTTCGGCTGCGCGGCGCTCCGGGCGGCGCTCCGCACGGCGGAGCGTGAGGAGCGGTGGGAGAAGCGGCTGGTGGACGGGCTCATCGAGGACATCGGCCGCGCGCACCGCCGCCTGGCCCGCACCGCCCTTTCGTGCCTCTCCAACGGCGACGATGCGGACGCGTGTGTAGGGCGGATCCACGACGCCCGGCCCCGCGAGGTCGTGGCCTACCGGGAGCTGCTGGAGGAGCTGGAGAGCGCCGAGGACGTGACCGTCGCCGGCTACGCCGTGGCCGTCCGGCTGCTCCGGGACATCGCCGGATAAGGGGGCGGCGCCCGCCTGCGCCGGTGGCCGGCGAACCCGCGCGGCTGTACCATCCGTTCATGACCCGCGACGCTGAGCGAGGCGAACCGGCCGGGGCGACCGGCGCCACCTACTACTACCGCCACGGGCTGGCGGTGCTGCGGCACGTGCGCGAAGCCCCGCCCTGGATGCGGTACGACGACCGGGTGGACGCGTACATCGCGCCGGGGCACCGGCTCCCCGAGCTGCGGGCGTGGGCGGAAGCCCGCGGGATCGAGGCCGGGGGCGCGGCCGAGGCGGCTGCGGATCCAGCGTCCGGGCCGGCCCCGGCGCCGTGGCGCGGGCCGCTCCCCTTCTACGATCCCCGATCGCCGCGCCCGTATCAGGAGGACGCGGTGACGCGCTGGGAGGCGGCGGGCGGACGCGGGTCCGTGGTGCTCCCCACCGGGTCCGGCAAGACGTTCGTGGCCATCCTGGCGATCCATCGCACCCTGGGCGGCGGTGAGGGTCGCGCGTGCGTGGTGGCGCCGACCCGGGCGCTGGTGGCCCAGTGGTACGCCCAGCTCGCGGATGCCTTCGGCGCTGAGCGCGTGGGCGCGTACTACGCCGACGAGAAGGACGTCCGGGCGCTGAAGGTCACCACCTACCACTCGGCGTTCGACCTGCTGGAGCGGGAGGGGGCCCACGTCCGGCTCCTGGTGCTGGACGAGGCGCACCACCTCGAGGACACGGCGGCGGGCGAGCCGAAGGCGTGGCACGACGCGCTCCGGATCGCGCCGGCCCCCTACCGGCTGGGACTGACCGCCACGTACCCGGACGGTCGCGACAGCGAGCTGCGACGGCTGGTGGGCGGCGTCGTCTACCGGCGGGCGGTGGCCGAGATGGCCGATGCGGAGCTGGCGGATTTCGCCCTGGCCCGGCGGTTCGTGGAGCTGACGCCGGCCGAGCGGGAGCGGTACGACGCGGCGGACGCGGCGTACGAGGGCTATTTCGAGCGAAAGGGGTTGCGGCAGCGGTACCCGGCCCCGGGCGACGCGTGGCGCGTCTTCATGGCCGAGACCCGGCGGTCGCCGGCGGCCCGGCGCGCGTTCCGCGCCTTCCTCGAGCGGGAGCGGGTTGTCACGCTGGCCGAGAACAAGCTGCGCGAGACGTATCGCATCCTGGGGCTGCACTCGGCGGAGCGGGCCGTGCTGTTCACGGGGAACGTGGCGGCGGCGGAGTCGCTCTCGGAGCGGCTCGCGGTGCCGGTCATCACGGCCGATACGCCGGCCTCGGAGCGGAAACGGCTGCTGGAGTCCATGGCGGACGGGCGAATCCGGGCGGTGGCCAGCGTGCGGGTGCTGGACGAGGGGTGGGACGTGCCCGCGGCCAAGCTGGGCGTGATCCTCGGCGACAGCAGTCGAGGGGGTCGGCGGCAGTACCAGCAGCGGCTCGGCCGGATCCTCCGGCGGCAGGGCGAGCACGTCGCCTCCCTCTATGAGGTCGTGGCCGCCGGCACCTACGAGCTCTTCGCTTCACAGAAGCGGCGCAGCGGGCTCACCCGCGGCCCCGATCCCCAGCTCGGGCTCGGGCTCTGATGCTCCGACCCCAGCGGCGCTGACACCCGGGACGCCCCGTGCTGCGTCGCACGCACGTGCTGCCATTCACGGCCGAGGCCGAGGGCCGGATCACCGTCCGGCCCCTCGACGACTCCGACGGCCGCGTCATCGCCTTCCTCGACCGGCTCTGCCGGCTCATGCGCCGCCTGGAAGGCCGGCCCCGGAGCGTGGTGCACGAGGCACTCCGGCGACAGGAGCGGCGGGTCCGCGACGCGCGCCGCCTCGCCGGACTCGCCAAGACCCTCCTCGACGCCGCCCGCTTCGCGCCGGACCCCCTGGCCGGGCACGCCGCCGAGGTCCGCGAGACGACGTTCGAGGCCCGGGGTCGGAACTGGCCGCCCGTCCCCGGCGACGAAGACCTGCCGTACCGGGACGCCGCCCGCCGCCTCGGCCTGACGCCCGAGCAGGCCCGCGATGCCCTGTACGCCGACCGGCCGGGCCGGTGGCGCCTGGCGCGCGCACCCCGGTGGGACGGCCGCCGGCTGCTGCGCCGCTACAACCTCGAGCTCGCCCGCGCCGTGCTCCTGGACGCCGTCGAGATGACCGTCACCGCCCGCGGCGGCTGGGGCGACATCTTCCGGGCCGTCAAGCTCGGCCGCCTCATGTACCGGATCGAGCGCGTCCCGCCGCACGAAACGCCCGGCCGCGCGGGCCGGGACGCGGCCTACCGCGTTCACCTCACGGGCCCCGCGGCGCCGTTCGTGACCCGGTCCCGCCGCTACGGCGCCCGCTTCGCCCGCGTGGTACCGGCGCTCACGCGGGCCCCCGGGTGGCGGCTGGACGCATCGATCGAGCAGGGCGGCCGTCGCCTGAGCTACGCCCTCGAGGCCGGCGGCGCCATCCGCACCCGCGCCCGACGCCCCCGCTACGACTCCGCCTGGGAGCGCGGGCTGGCGGCCGAGTTCGAGGCGAAGATCGGGGACGAGCGGGGCGGCTGGTCGCTGGCCCGGGAGGACACGCCCATCGCCGTGGGCGACGACGTCTTCCTCCCCGACTTCACCTTCCGTCACCACGATGGCCGGGAGGCGCTGGTCGAGATCGTGGGTTTCTGGACCCCGGAATACCTCCGGACCAAGCTCGACAAGGTCCGAAGGGTCGGGCTGGACAACCTCCTCCTCGTGGTCTACCGCGGCCTGGCCGCCGGCGTCGAGGACGCGGCCGTGGAGGCCGAAGCGCCGCTCGGAAACGTGCTGTGGTTCGCGCGCAAGCCCCGGATCGGTGCCGTCATGGACGCGGTGGAACGGGTGGCCAGGTAGCCTACCCCCCCAGGACGGCGGCGGCCCCTACTCGAACGCCTTCAGCACCTCGCGCAGCAGGTCCCACCGGTCGAAGCCCTGCCGGCCCCAGTCCAGCCCGCGGCGCACGACGACCAGGTCGTGGGACGGGTCGATGATCACGAACTGCCCACGATTGCCGGCGGTGGAGTAGGCGTCGGCAGGCACGTCGGTGCGGTCGTCGGGGACGAGCCAGAACTGACCGCCGTAGAAGCTGCCTCGGCCCACGGTGGCGGGCGCGGGTGTGCGGACGAAGTCGATCCAGTCCTCGCTGATGATCCGGTCGCCGTTCCAGGTGCCGCCGTTGGCGTAGAGGAGGCCGAAGCGGGCGAGGTCGCGGGCGTTGGTGTAGACCTGGCTGCTGAGGACGAAGTCGCCGAACCGGTCGGTGCTGAGCAGGGTGTTGCGCATGCCGATCCGGTCGAGGAGCGCGCGTCGCGGGAAGGCGTGGTAGGCGGCCTCGTCGCCGAGCACCTCCTTCATCCTGTGGACGGCCAGCAGCGTCTCGGAATTCTCGTAGTCCCAGTAGGTGCCGGGCTCGCGGATGAGGCCCCGCTCGAGGGCGAGGCGGACGGAGCTGGCGCCGGCCCAGTAGCCGAGCCCGGAGCCGGTGGCGTACTCGAGTCCCCGATTGTCGATGGGCTCGAGGCCGCTGGCCATATGGAGCACGTGGCGGAGCGTGATGGCGTCCCGCGGATCGGTTTCCGGCGACGGGACCCGGGGCAGCCAGTCCGGCTCGAGCGGCTCGTCCAGCGCCAGCCGGCCCTCGTCCACCAGGATCCCGATGAGGGTGGCGGCGATGCTCTTGGCCGTGGACCAGGTCCGCGTCCGGGTGCGCACGTCGAACCCCGGCGCGTAGCGCTCGTGGATGATGCGGCCGTCGTGGACGATCACCAGCGAGATGGTGTGCTGGTACGGCGACTCACGGTCGAACGCCCAGTCCGAGGCGGCCTGGAGCGCCGCGGCGTCGATCCCCGCCGGCAGCGGCGCCGCCTCCACCCGGTCGCCGTCGGGCCAGGGGATGGTGTCGGGGTCGCCCGGCAGGGGTGGCGTGCGCAGGACGGGGAGCGCGTCGATATCGTCGAAGTCCTGGTCGGGGGCCATGATGACGCAGCCGATCCCCTCGCGGAAGACGGCGCGCATGACCGGCCCCGTGCGCGGATCTCCGATGGCGACGGCCCGGCGCTCCCGGTCCACCTGGTAGTTCCCGCCTTCCGGCGTGCCGATGGGCCCCGGGTCGACGAAGAACGCCAGCTCCCGCTCGTAGACCTGCTCGAGGGTGCGGTTGGAGGTGAAGAGCCCGTTGCAGGTGAGGATCGCCTGCTGGCCGCGGCGGACCAGCTCCCGCTGCGGCGCCCAGTAGTCCCAGCTCTCCGCCCGGCCCGCTTGCTGGGCGAAGAGGGGTGCGGGCGCGGAGAGGAGCGTCGCCAGCGCCGTCGCGGTCAAGAGGACAGCGGTGCCGGCGCGGGGCCGGCGGAAGTGCGCGCGGATCATCGGGCTCGTGGTTCGGGTTCGGCCGCCTGGCCGGGTCGGTTCGCCGGGAGAGAGTAGGACGCGGAGGTCGGATGCACCAGAACCGGGGGATCCGGGGCTTGCACGACTTGCACCTCCGGGGCCCTGGAGGCCATCCTGTCTCCCTCGTGGCCGCCCGGCTCCATTTCGGCCCTCGCCGTGCTGAGCCAGAAAAGGAAGACACATGACCGTCCGCACCGCCCGCGTCCTGGGCGCCCTCGTCCTCGCCGGGTGCACCGCCTCCGGCCCGTCCCCCACGCCCGCCCCCGAGACCGGGAAGCGCGTGGTGGCGGAGCGCGGGGCCGTCTCATCGGCCAGCGCCTACGCCAGCGAGGCCGGCGTGACCATGCTCCGCCGTGGCGGCAACGCCATCGACGCCGCTGTAGCCACCGCGTTCGCCGTGGGCGTGGTCGAGCCCCAGATGTCCGGTCTGGGTGGTGGCGGATCGATGCTGATCTGGCTGCAGGACGAGGGCCGGGCGGAGTACCTCGACTTCTACGCGGCGCAGCCGGTGGCGCCCTTCCGGGACGCGGGGCCGCGGCGCGATCCGGACCTGCGGATCGTGGCGGTGCCGGGGAAGGTGGCGGGACTGCTGGCGGCGCACGAGCGGTTCGGGCGCCTCGACCGCGCCACGGTGATGGCTCCCGCCATCCGCCTGGCCGAAGAAGGGTTCCCCGTGAACCAGATCCTGGCCCGGATGATCGCGAGCGACTCGGCGAAGCTCCGCCCGTTCGATGGCTTCGGCCTCCTCTTCCCGGACGGGCCGCTCGTCCCGGGGATGACGCTCCGGAACCCGACGCTGGCCGAAAGCCTGCGCCGGGTGGCCGGGCGTGGGAAGGCCGGCTTCTACCGGGGGCCCACGGCCCGGGCCGTCCTGCATGCGTTGCGGGAAGGCGGACATCCGGCCTCCGCGGCCGATTTCGCGGGCTACGAGCCCCAGTGGAAGCGGCCCCTCTGCTCCGTCTATGACGGTCGCGTGGTCCTCAGCGCTCCGCCGCCGCAGACCGGCATCCAGGTGCTCCACTCTCTCGAGCTGCTCGAGGCCCACGACCTGGAAGCGCTGGGGCTACCCACCCGCTCGCCGGAAGCGTTCGACGTGCTCACGTCGGCGCTCCGCGTGGGAGCGACCGTCCGTCGCTTCAACGGGGACCCGCGCTGGGTGGACGTCCCCGCCCGGGGCCTGGCGTCGGAAGCGTATGCCCGGGAGCGGGCCCGGCTGGTGGGGACCGGGCGTCCGCCAGAGACCGTCGACGGCCGCTCCGCCGCCGCCTTCGACGCCCTGCCCTACCCCGAGGCGTGCGCGGCGTACGATCCGTGGGGCGGGCGCGAGGGCCCCGATTCCGGGGGCGATGTCGAGCTGGACGACGCCGGCGAGACCACGCACATCTCGGTGGTGGACGCGGCGGGCAACGCCGTCGCCCTGACCCAGACGAACAGCTCCCTCTTCGGGAGCGGCGCCTTCGCCGCGGGCTTCTTCCTGAACGACTCGGCGTACCGGTTCGACCGCCAGGAGCTCGAGGGGACCGCGCCCGCCGAGTGGCGGACCCGGACCTCCACCATCGCGCCGACCATCGTGCTCGAACAGGGACGCGCCAGGATGGTGGTGGGCGCGCCGGGCGGCGGCCGGATCCCCACGGCCATCGTGCAAACCATGGCGTACGCCCTGGACTACGGGATGGACCCGATGGAGGCCCTGCGAATGCCGCGGATCTTCCCCGATCACCGGGACCGCGACGTCGAGCTGGAGGGGGGGTTCTCCGCCGAGACGCTGCGGCAGGTCCGGGCCATGGGCTACGCGCCCGGGGCGCTGTCCTTCGGCTACGCCCGGCTGTACATGATCGTGCGGGACGGCGACCGCTGGATCGCCGTGGCCGACCCGCGCCACGACGGCGAGCCCCGGGGGTACTGACCCGCCCCGGGGCCGGCGTCGATGACGGCGTCAGGCCTCCCGCTCCATCTCCAGCTCCCGGAGGAAGCCCTGGAACAGGCGGAGGTGGCCTTCCTCGTCGGCCTGGATGGCGATCACCATGTCCTGCGTCACGTAATCCAGGTCCTCGCAGAATTCGATGATCTTCGAGTAGTGCTCGATGGCGCCCTTCTCGGCCTCGATCACGCCCCGGATCACCGCCACCGCGTCCGTCGACTCCTTCGGCGGCTGCAGGAACTTCTGCGTGGCCTCGAACTCCAAAGAGCCCGGGACCGTGCCCCAGAGCTCCTTGATCCGCTGGGCGAACTCCTGCGCGTGGCCCAGCTCCTCCTGGATGTCCTCCTCGAGCGCCTCCGCCACCTCCCGGGCGCGGATGCCGTCCGGATTCACGGAGTTGGCGATGTAGCTCATCACCGTCTCGATCTCCATCCAGTAGGCCTGCTTCAGCATCTCGATCAGCTGCTCCCGCTTCTCGCGATTCTCCTCCGAGAGAACTCCGCGTTCCGGCGCGTCCATTCGTCTTCTCCTTTGGGTTGGGTCCGAACGAGCAGGGGCTCGTGAGGGCCTCTATGCAACTCCCTTGCCGCTGGTGAACCGATTCCGCACCGGCCCCGGATCCCCGCCCCGGGCAACCTTCGGCGCGCAGCCGGGTATCCGATCCGGCGGCGTTTTGAAGCCCCCCCCGAACGAGGCAGGAGGATGAGCAAAACGGTGAAGAGTGTGATCACGTGCGATCTCGATGGGAAGATCGAGACGTTCAACGAGGGCGCGCAGCAGCTGTTCGGCTACACGCCGGACGAGGCGGTCGGTCGTCTGCGTGTGTCGGCATTCTCGCCGGGTGAGGTGGTGCTGGAGCACGTCGGCGGCTGGCTGGCCACGGCCGTGGAGGAAGGCCGGTTCGAAACGGACACGGTCTTCGTCCGCAAGGACGGCACCCGGTTCCCCGCCCGCGTCCGGATCACCCCCACCTTCGCCAACAACGCGGAGATCGGCCAGCGGGAGCAGATCGGGTACTGCGGCGTCACCGTCCCCCTCGAGGCCACGGCCATCGAGGACGCGGAGCCCTACGAAACGCTCGGCTCGCTCGTCACCGCGGT
>JBKGZE010000089.1:0-7796 GCA_046545735.1 Gemmatimonadota bacterium
ACCGTCTTCCGTCTACCGTCTACCGTCTTCCGTCTACCGTCTTCCGTCTACCGTGCGAAATCGACCGACCGGGTCTCCCGGATCACGACCACCTTGATCTGCCCCGGATACTGCAGCTCCTCTTCCAGGGTCCGGGCGATCTTCTCGCTCAGCTCCGCCATTTCCGTGTCCCGGGCTTTCTCCGGGTCGACCATCACGCGGATCTCCCGACCCGCCTGGATCGCGTAGCAGCGCTCCACCCCATCGAAGCCCTGGGCGATCCCTTCCAGCTTCTCCAGCCGCTTCACGTACGTCTCGAACATCTCCCGCCGCGCCCCGGGCCGCGCCCCGCTGATGGCGTCGGCGGCGGTGACGAGGAACGTCTCCGGATACCGGTGCGGCTCCTCGTCGTGGTGCGCCTTGATGGCGTTCAGCACCATGTCGGGCTCGCCATGGCGCTTGCAGAGGTCGTAGCCGAGCTCCACGTGCGTCCCCTCGTGCTCGTGTGTGAGCCCCTTCCCCACGTCGTGGAGGAGGCCCATGCGCTTGGCCATTGCCGCGTCCAGCCCCATCTCCACCGCCATGTTCCCGGCGAGGATGGCCACCTCCTTGGAATGTAACAGCTGGTTCTGTCCGTAGGATGTCCGGAACTTGAGCCGCCCGAGGATCTTGATGATCTCGGGGGAGACGCCGTGGATGCCCAGGTCGTAGAGCACCTCTTCGGCCGCCCGGACCATGCTCTGCTCGACCTCGCTCCGGCTCTGCGCCACCACCTCCTCGATGCGACCCGGGTGGATCCGTCCGTCGGCGACGAGCTTCTCCAGGGCGATCCGGGCCACCTCCCGCCGGACGGGGTCGAACGCCGAGAGGACCACCGCCTCGGGCGTATCATCGATGACCACGTCCACGCCCGTCTCCTGCTCGAACGCCCGGATGTTCCGGCCCTCGCGCCCGATGATCCGTCCCTTCATCTCGTCCGAGGGGAGGGTCACCACCGACACCACGCTCTCGGCGGTGTGATCGGCCGCGATCCGCTGGATCGCCAGGCCGATGATGTTCTTCGCTTCCCGCTCCGCGTCGCGGGTCGCGTTCTCCTTGATCTCCCGCAGCGTGTTCGCCGCGTCGGCCCGTGCCTCGTCCTGCAGGTCGCCGATCAACTGCTTGCGGGCCTCATCGGCGGACATGCCCGCCAGCGCCTCCAGTTTCCTGCGCGTCTCCCGGCTCCGCTCCCTGACCTCCTCCTCCGAGCGGGCCAGCTCGCCGGTCCGCTCCTCGAGGGCCCGCTCCCGCTCCTCCAGCAGGCGGTCCTTCTCGTCGAACAGGTCATACTTGCGGTCCAGGTTGGCCCGCCGCTCGTCCAGTCGCGCTTCCGCCCGTTCCAGCTCCTCGCGCCGCCGGCCTTCCTCTCGCTCCCACTCCTCGCGCGTCCGGACCGCCGCTTCACGGCCTTCCAGCTCGGCCGCCTTGCGCGTCCGCTCCGCGTCCTCCTCGGCGGCCCGCCGGATCCGGGCCGCTTCGTCCTCGGCCCCGGCCCGGGCCCGGCGCAATCGCGCGCGCTCACCGACCCAGCCGAGCACCAGCCCGACAGCGGCGGCGAGGATCGCCACCACGATGAGGTTGTCCATATGGATAGCTCCAGCAAAGGCGGCGGTGCGCCCTGGAAGGCAAAGCTCGACATCGCCGACGCCCGCGCCGGCGGACCGGCAGACCCACTGCCGGGATGGGGAAAGCTAGGGCCGCTCAGTCGGCCGATGCAAGGCCGGCCGCGGGCAGCTTCTCGCTGATTTCTTCAAGCAGCCGCGCGGCGTTCCCGTCCACCGCGGCGCGGAGGGCAGCGGTCTCCTCACGGGCCTGGAACAGCTGGTCCGCCAGCGCCATGGCCGCCAGAATCGCCGCCTTGTGGGCCTCCACGAGGGAGCCCCGGGCCATGATCTGCTCGATGGTCTCGTTCACGTACCGGGCGCACTCCAGCGTATACTCCCGCGACGCCTCCGAGCGGATCGTGTACTCCTCGCCGGCGATTTCCACCGTCGTGACCGTGCGCTCGCTCACAGCTCCTCCCGCAGGAAATCGAACCGGGCGATCAGGCGCCGGATCCGGTCCTGGGCGCCCACCATCCGGCGGCGCAGTTCCTTGTTCTCGTCTTCCAGGGTCCGGAGCGCCTGGCGCATCTTCAGCGGGTCCAGCGCCCCGCTGCTCAGCTCACGAAGCGTCCGCTCCAGCTCGGCGGTCCGCTCCTCCGCCACCTGCGCCCGCGCCCGGTAGCCCGCCGCCTCGTCCAGCAGCCGGCGCACCGCCGCCTCGAGCCGCAGGTACTCCTGCGGCAGCTTGTCACGCTCCCCCGACCCGCCCGGATCAGCCGCGTCGCTCGACACCGTGGACGTCCCTGACCTTCCCGAGGATCCGCTCGATGGCCTGGTCCACCTCCGCGTCCTTCAAGGTACGCTCGGGGTGACGGAAGACCAGCCGGTACGCGATGCTTCGCCTCCCCTCCGGCACGCCCTTCCCCTCGTACACGTCGAACACCTCCAGGCGCTCCAGCAGCTCGCCGGCCGCCGCGCGGATCGTCGACACCACGGCGGACGACGGCAGCGTCTTCGGGACCAGCAGCGCCAGATCGCGGTCGCTCGACGGCTGCGTGGGCACGGGGACCAGGCTGGGCCGCTGCCGTTCGGTCATGGCCAGCGTGAGGCGGACCTCGAGCGCCAGGACGGGGGCCGCCCACGCGGGCGCGTCCACCTGCGCTTCCGCGATCTCACCGGCCACGCCGACCCGCTCGCCATGGGCCCGCAGCTCCATGACGGTCCCGGGGCGATACAGGTCCGGGAGCGTCAACGCGCCGGGGTCGCCGGCGAGCGGCGCCACCTCGCCAGCCGCGGGGTCGAGTCGGCGCACCAGGGACTCGGCGAGCCCCCGGATGTCCCAGAGGTCGCGATCCCGGCTCTCACCGGTCCAGTGCTCCGGGTAGGCCGAGCCGCTCGTGAGCACGGCGGCCCGGGTCTCCTCCCGCGGCCTCTCGCCCGGCGCGGTGGCGTGGAAGGTGGTGCCGATCTCGAAGAGCCGGACGTCCCGGACGCCGCGCGCGAAATTGAGCTCGGCCGCGCGCAGAAGGCCGTAGGCCAGGGTGGATCGCAGGAAGCCTTCCTCGGCGGAGAGCGGCCTGAGGAGGGGGACCTCTCCCCCTCCCTCCGGCGCCATGGGGGTGCTCCGGGCCTCCAGCAGGCCCTGGGCGACGAAGAAGTCGCGCAGGGCGTCCTCGAGCTCGGAGAGGGGTGCGTCGGGGAGGGGCGTCGGCCGGAACGGTCGGAGGCGGTCGTCGAAGCGATCGTACCCGAAGCGGCGGGCCACCTCCTCGATGAGGTCGATCTCGCGGGTGACGTCATGGCGCCGGAAGCCCGGGACGCGGAACGAGAGCGCCGCCCCGGTCCTCTCGTGCAGCTCGAAGCCGAGATGGCTCAGCAGCCGCTCGATGCGGTCGGGCTCGATCTCCTCGCCCAGCACCTGCGTCACGCGCGCGGGTCGGATCGGGACCACGGGCGCCTGCCGCGGCTCGGGGTAGACGTCCACGCCGGCTTCCTCGACGCGCCCGCCCGCGACGGCCTGGATCAGCTCCACCGCGCGGTGCGCCGCCTGCTCCATCCCTTCGATGTCGGCGCCGCGCTCGAACCGGTAGGACGCATCGGTGGAGAGCCCGAGCGCCCGCGCGGTGGCCCTGACGGAGCGGGGGTCGAAGTAGGCGCACTCGAGCAGGACCCGTCGCGTGGAACCGGACACCTCGCTGTGCGCGCCGCCCATGACGCCGGCGATGGCGATCGGGGAGCTGGCGTCGGCGATGACGAGCATCTCGGGATCCAGGGACCGGTCCACGTGGTCCAGGGTGGTGATCCGCTCTCCCGCGGCGGCGCGTCTGATGATCACGGCCCCGCCGGCGAGCCGGTCGAGGTCGAAGGCGTGCAGCGGCTGGCCGAGCTCGTGGAGGACGTAGTTCGTCGCATCCACCACGTTGTTGATGGGGCGCTGGCCGATGCTGCGCAGGCGAGCCGCGAGCCAGGCCGGGGACGGACCGACCTCGATGTCGTCGAGGACGGCCGCGATGTAGCGTGGGCAGCCGGCGGGATCCTCGATCCGCACGGTGGTGTCGCCCACGGGCCCGGCCCTCTCGAACCGGCGGAGCTCCAGCGGCGGAACGGTGGCGTCGGTCCGCTCGTCGGAGTCGCTCGCGGGGAACGGCGGGAGCTCGATCCCGTGATGCCCATCCGGCGCGATCTCCCGGGCCACGCCCACGTGCGAGAGGAGATCGGGCCGGTTCGGGGTGACCTCCAGCGTGAGGCGCGTGTCCTCCAGCGCGAGGGCGTCCACCAGCGGCGCGCCCGCCCGGTGCCCGTCCGCCAGCCGCATGATGCCGCTGGCATCGGTCCCGAGCCCGAGCTCCCGCTCGCTGCACAGCATGCCGTGGCTGTCCTCGCCCCGGATCGTCGCCTTCCGGACCTCGAGCCCGCCGGGCAGCGTGGCACCCACGGGCGCGAAGGGGTAGAGCGCTCCCTCCTCTACGTTCGGAGCTCCGCACACCACCTGGAGCGGCTCGCCGCCGGCGTCCACGCGGCAGAGAGACAGCCGGTCGGCGTCCGGGTGGGGCAGGGACTCCAGGACGCGTCCCACGACCACGTCGCCCAGCGCCTCGCCCGGCCGGAGCACGTCTTCCACAGGCGCGCCCAGCATTCCGAGCTTCTCGGCCAGAGCCTCCGGGCTCTCCTGGATCCCCGGCGCCAGGTCCCTCAGCCAGCGATAGCTGACGTTCATACGAACTGCTCCAGGAAACGCGTGTCCCCTTCGTACCACATCCGGATGTCCGGCACCCCGTAGACCAGCATGGCGACCCGGCCGGGGCCCATGCCGAAGGCGAAGCCCGTGTACCGCTCGGGGTCGTATCCCACGGCCTCGAACACGGCCGGATCCACCATCCCTGCCCCCATGATCTCCAGCCAGCCGGTGCCCTTGCACGTGCTGCACCCCGCACCGCCGCAGATGGCGCAGGTCACGTCCACCTCGGCGCTCGGCTCGGTGAACGGGAAGAACGACGGCCGGAAGCGCGTCCGGGTCCCGCTCCCGAAGAGGCGGCGGGCGAACTCGCTGAGCGTGGCCTTCAGGTCGACCATGGTGATCCCCTCGTCCACAACGAGCCCCTCGATCTGCTCGAACGCGGGGGCGTGTGACGGGTCCCACGGGTCGCGTCGGTAGACGAGCCCCGGTGCCAGGATCCGGATCGGCGGCTCGTGGCTCACCATGGTCCGGATCTGGACCGGCGACGTGTGGCTGCGAAGGAGGATGCCCTCATCCAGATAGAAGGTGTCGCCCGGCGCCGCAGCGGGGTGATCCAGGGGCGTGTTCAGCGCCTCGAAGTTGTGCCAGTCGGTTTCCGCCTCCGGCCCCCGGGCCCGGACGAACCCCATGTCCCGGAAGATCCCGTCGATCTCGTCCACCACCTGGGTGACCGGGTGCCGCCCACCCTGCCAGCGACGCCGACCGGGGAGGCTGAGATCGACGTCCGCGGCCGCCGGGCCCGCCGTGAGCTCCCGCCCCCGCGCCTCGAGCAGCGCCGTGACCGCCTGCTTCACCTCGTTGCCCCGCTGCCCGACCGCCGGCCTCTCGTCCGCCGGCAGACCGCCGAGGCCGCGCAGGATCCCCGTGAGCCGGCCTTCCTTCCGGCCCAGCACCTCGATCCGCAGCGACTCCAGCCCGTCCGCCGACGTGGCCGCCTTGACGCGCTCCCGCACGTCCCGCTCGAGCTCGTCGAGCTCCTGGATCAGATCGCTCGCCATCCCCACCATCCCTCAAATGATTCGCCCCCCGAACCCGAAGGCCGAGGGGCGAAGGTGCCGTTGTTCGCTGACGTTCGCAACTAGTCCAGCTGCCCCTTGGCCTGCTCGACCAGGGCGCCAAAGGCCTCCGGCTCCCGAACGGCAAGATCCGCCAGCACCTTACGGTTCACCTCTACGCCCGCCAGCTTCAGCCCGTGCATCAGACGGCTGTAGCTCACACCGTGCTGCCGCGCCGCCGCGTTGATCCGGGCGATCCACAGTCGCCGGAACGTCCGCTTCTTGTTCTTGCGATCCCGGTAGGAGTACTGCCAGCCGCGCTCGACCGCGTTCTTGGCGATCCGCCACAGCTTCGACCGACCCCCGAAGTAGCCGCGGGCCGCGCGGAGGTACTTCTTCTTCTTGCGGTGCCGCGCCACCGCACTGGTTGCTCTCGGCATGGTCCCCTACCCGTTCAACAGGCGCTTCATGCGCTTCTCGTCCGCCTTCGACACCAGCGTGTCCTTGCGCAGATGGCGCTTCCGCTTCCGCGTCTTCTTCGTCAGGATGTGGCGGCGGTTCTGCTTCCCCCGCTTCAGACGCCCGTTGGCCGTCTTCCTCAAGCGCTTCGCAGCGCCCTTGTTCGTCTTCATCTTCGGCATACCACTGCTCCTCTATCCCTGCTTCTTCACCGGCGCCAGGACCATGGTCATGTTGCGGCCCTCGAGCGTTGGTCGACTCTCGACCTTGCTGACGTCATCCAGCTCGGCGGCCACCTCCTCCAGCACCTCCCGCCCCAGCTCCGGGTGCGCCATCTGCCGACCCCTGAACATCATGGTGGCCTTCACCTTGTTCCCTTCCTCCAGGAACCGGCGGGCGTGCCGCAGCTTGAACTCCAGATCGTGCGCCTCGATCCCGGGGCGAAACTTCACCTCCTTGAGCTGCACGCTGTGCTGCTTCTTCTTCGCCTGCCGAGCCTTGCGCGCCTGCTCGTACTTGTATTTCCCGTAGTCCATGATCCGGACCACCGGCGGCCTCGAGTTCGGCGCCACCTCCACCAGATCCAGCCCCCGCTCCTCCGCGGCCTCGAGCGCTTCCTCGACCGGCATGATGCCCATCTGCTCCCCGTCGTCCCCGATCACCCGGACCGGGCTGATCCGGATCTGACGGTTCACGCGGACTCGCTTTTCTGTGACGATCGCTCGTTTCTCCGTCTGACGGCCAGTAACAAAACGACCCGCAGTTCGCGGGTCGGAAGCGCACACCGCCGCCCCCCTCGGGGGCAGCTCGTTGCCAGCGACCCGGCGGTACCGCGATGCGGACCGAAAGGTGGAGGTGCCGGCAACCGGCCCTCACTTGCCACGTTGTCGACCGGGAAGATATCGCGGGCGGGTAGGAAGGTCAACTGTGTGGCTTACGGTTTACGGTTTACGGGTGACGGTTTACGGCTGACGGTTTACGGGTGACGGGTTACGGCTGACGGGTTACGGCTGACGGTTTACGGCTGACGGGCTATGGCTGACGGGTCACGGCTGACGGGTTACGGTCGATGGAGCGGCGGTAGGCGTGGAGCTGGCGGTAGAGGGACTCGTAGCTTGCGCGGGCGCGGTCGTGAAGGGCGGGGTCCAGGTCGTGGAACCGGAGGGCGATCCTGAGGCAGGCCACCACCTCCACGGTCGAGCCCAGCGCGATCCTCAGAAAGCGCGCCCGATCTTTCGCTCCGCGGCGCTCAGTGGACTCGGCAATGTTCAGGGGAACGCTCAGCGCCGCGCGTCGAAGCTGCCGGGCCAGGTCGTAGCGCTCGCTGACCGGCAACGCCGCGGCGACCTCATACGCCAGCCGCAGGTGCTCCTCCGCCTGTCGGTAGACGCGCAGCTTCTCGAAGACGAATGCCATGCGAAGCTAGATGGCATAAAACCCCCGACTCCGCCATAGCTCGACGGGACAACATCCTCCCGTGCCCGCGCGCTCAACTCGCAACCAGTGACCCGTGCCCGCGAACGTGACCCGTGTGCCCATGAG
>JBKGZE010000090.1:0-7772 GCA_046545735.1 Gemmatimonadota bacterium
GTGGGGGACTGGGTTGTTGCTTCCAGTCCCCCACGTCCCCGCGTTCCTCGCGTCCCCCACTCGGGCGGAGTGGGAGTTGGGCGGTTGATCAGCTGTACAGCGGGCGGCGGGCGGTGAGCTCCGCGATGCCGCCGCGGACCTCCGTCCGAACGCTGACGTCCTCCGGGGCTTCGAGGACGTCGGCCATCCAGCCGCCGATGCGACGCATGTCGTCCTCGTCCATCCCCCGGGTGGTCAGGGCCGCGGTCCCGATGCGGATCCCCGACGTGACGAACGGCGAGCGCTTCTCGCCGGGCACCGTGTTCTTGTTGGTGGTGATCCCGGCGTCCTCGAGCGCTGCCTCGGCCGCCTTCCCCGTCAGCTCCCGGTCGCTCAGGTCCAGGAGGAGCAGGTGGTTGTCCGTCCCGCCGCTCACCAGCTGGAAGCCCCGCTCCATGATGGCCGCGGCCAGCGCCTGGGCGTTGGCGACCACGCGGCGGACATACGCCCTGAACTCGTCGGTGGACGCTTCCTTCAGCGCCACGGCCTTGGCCGCGATGACGTGCATCAGCGGCCCACCCTGCATGCCCGGGAAGACCATCTTGTCCAGCGTCTTCGCGTGCTCCTCCTTCGCCAGCGCGATCCCGCCGCGCGGCCCCCGGAGGGTCTTGTGGGTGGTGGAGGTGACGATGTCCGCGTGGGGCACGGGGCTGGGGTGCACGCCGCCGGCGATGAGGCCCGCGATGTGTGCCATGTCCACCACCAGCGCGGCGTCCACGTCCCGGGCGATCTCGCTGAACCGCTCGAAATCGATGATCCGGGGGTAGGCGCTGGCGCCCGCCACGATCACGCGTGGGCGGTGCTCCCGCGCGAGCTCGAGGACCTGATCGTAGTCGATGCGTCCGGTGCTCTCGTCCACTCCGTAGGCCACCACGTTGTAGAGGCGACCGCTGAAGTTGACGGGCGAGCCGTGGGTCAGGTGGCCCCCGTGGCTCAGGTTCATCCCCAGCAGGGTGTCGCCGGGCTCCATGAGCGCCATGTAGGCCGCCATGTTGGCCTGGGACCCCGAATGGGGCTGCACGTTCGCGTGATCGGCCCCGAACAGGGCCTTGCAACGTTCGATGGCCAGCCGCTCGGTCTCATCCACCACCTCGCAGCCGCCATAGTAGCGACGACCCGGATACCCCTCGGCGTACTTGTTGGTCAGCACCGTCCCCATCGCCTCGAGGACGGCGGGAGAGGTGAAGTTCTCGCTCGCGATCAGCTCCAGCGTGTCGTTCTGACGGCGGCGCTCGCGCTGGACCGTGTCGAAGATCTCCGGGTCGGTCGCCCTGAGTGCATCCATTCCGGCTCCTACAGCCAGGTCTGGTGCATCTTGCCGACCTGCTCGATGCGCCGTTCGGCGATCCGGTCGGCGGCCTGGCTGGTCGGCAGACCCTCGGCCTCGGCCAGCTCGAACAGCTGCTCGAGGGTGTCGTAGATCTCGCCGGCCTTGCGCTTGGAGCGATCGAGGCTCCAGCCGTTGAGCTCGCCGTACACGTTGATGACGCCGCCGGCGTTGATCACGTAGTCGGGCGCGTACAGGATGCCCCTGTCCTTCAGCTCCTGGCCGTGGCGCTCCTCGGCCAGCTGGTTGTTCGCCGCGCCGGCGATGATGTCGAACTTGAACTGCGGGAGGGTCTCGTCGTTGACGACGGCGCCCAGGGCGCACGGCGCGAAGACCTGGGCCTCGACGCCGTAGATCTCGTCGGGCTTGACGGGCGTGGCGCCGAACTCGTCCACCACCCGCTTCACGCGCTCGTCATCGATGTCGGTGACGATGAGCTTTGCGCCCTCGGCGGCCAGGTCCTCACAGAGGAAGTAGCCGACGTGCCCGGTGCCCTGCACGGCCACGCTCACGCCGTCGAGGTCGTCGCTCCCGTACTTGGCCTTGGCCGCGGCCTTGATGCCCCGGTACGTGCCGTAGGCGGTCACCGGCGACGGGTCGCCGCTCCGGCCGGCCAGCCCGACCACGTACTCCGTCTCCATGTGGACGTAGTCCATGTCCTCCACGCTGGTGCCCACGTCCTCGGCCGTGATGTAGCGCCCCTTCAGGGACTCCACGAACCGGCCGTGGGCGCGGAAGATCATCTCCCGGCGCTTGGTCCTGGGGTTGCCGATGATGACCGACTTCCCGCCGCCGAGGTTGAGCCCCGCGGCCGCCGACTTGTAGGTCATGCCGCGGGCCAGGCGGAGCGCGTCCGTGATCGCTTCCTCGTCCGTGTCGTAATTCCAGAATCGCGTCCCGCCGAGAGCCGGGCCGAGCGTGGTGTTGTGGATCGCGATGATCCCCTTGTAACCCGAAGCCGGGTCGTAGCTGAACACGACCTGCTCGTGCCCGTTCTCCTGGATGGTCTCGAAAATCTCCATTACTTCCTCCGGTATAGCTCCCGCGCGATCACCACGCGCTGGATCTCGTTTGTACCCTCGTAGATCTCCGTGGCCTTGGCGTCCCGCATCAGCTTCTCCACGGGATAGTCCCGCATGTAGCCGTAGCCGCCGAAGATCTGCACCGCTTCCGTGGTCACCGCCATGGCCGTCTCGCTGCAGAACAGCTTGGCCATGGACGGCGCGCCCGTTCCCTCCTGTCCGGCCGCCCACTCCAGCAGCGACCGGGCCGCGGCGACTCCCGTCGCCATGTCCGCCAGCTTGAACTGGATCGCCTCGAACTCGCGGAGCGCCCGCCCAAACTGGTGACGCTCGTCCGCGTACGCCAGCGCATGGTCCAACGCGGCCTGCGCGATCCCCACCGCCTGAGCGGCGATTCCGAGCCGCCCGAGGTCGTAGCCCGCCGTCGCGAGGCGGAAGCCCGCCCCCTCGTCGCCGAGGAGCGCGTCGCCGGCGAGGCGGATCCCGTCCAGGCGCACGGTCACCACCTCCAGGGGCCGAAGGCCCATGGTGGACTCCCGCGCCTCCACGACCCAGCCGACGACGTCCGTGGGCACCAGGAACGCGCTCACGCCGTCCGGCCCCTCACCCCCCGTGCGCGCCAGCACGAGCGCGAGCCCGGCGATGCGCCCGTTGGTCACCCACTTCTTCGTGCCGCTCAGGACCCAGTCGTCGCCGTGGCGCTCGGCCGTGGCCGCGAGGGCGGCCGCGTCCGAGCCGGCCTCCGCCTCCGACACCGCCAGGCACCCGAGCCGCTCTCCCGTGGCGAGCTCCGGCAGCCATCGGTCCCTCTGCTCCGGCGTGCCGTAGCGGGCCAGGAGCGTGACCGCGAACGCGCTGTGGGTCGAGAGCGTCAGCCCGACGGCCGGCTCACCCCACGAGAGCTCTTCCAGGGCAGCCAGGTACGTGGCGCGGTCGAAGCCCATGCCGCCGTGCGCTTCGGGGACCAGCATGCCGAAGAAGCCGAGCTCGCCCAGCTGTTGCAGCGTGGCCGGGTCCAGCGCCGCGTCGTGGTCCCACCGCTCGACGTTGGGACGGAGCTCACCCTCCGCGAACTGCCGGGCCAGCTCCCGGATCTCCTGGGTCTCGTTCATTCACTTCTCGTAGCTGTAGAACCCTCGTCCGCTCTTGCGGCCGTGCCAGCCGGCGTCGACGTACTTGCGGAGGAGCGGGCACGGGCGGTACCGATCGTCGCCGAGGTCGCGGTGCAGGACCTCGAGGATGTTGAGGCACGTGTCCAGCCCGATGAGGTCGGCGAGGGCGAGCGGCCCCATGGGGTGGTTCATGCCGAGCTTCATGACGGTGTCGATGGCCTCGGCCTCGGCCACGCCCTCCATGAGCGCGAACACGGCCTCGTTGATCATGGGCATGAGGACCCGGTTCGACACGAAGCCCGGGAAGTCGTTCACCTCCACGGGCGTCTTGCCGAGGGCCTCGGAGACCTCCATGACGCGCCGGGTCACCTCGTCCGTGGTCTGGAGCCCGCGGATGACCTCGACCAGCTTCATCATGGGGACCGGGTTCATGAAGTGCATCCCGATCACCCGCTCGGGCCGCTCGGTGATGGCCGCGAGGGCCGTGATGGAGATGGAGGAGGTGTTGCTGGCGAGGATCCCGTCGCCGACCAGGGGGTCGACCTTCGCCAGGATCCCGGCCTTCAGCTCCAGCTTCTCCGGCACGGCCTCGATGACCAGGTCGGCGCCCTCGACGGCCGCCATGTCGGTCACGCCGTCGATGCGGCCGAGGATCTCGTCCACGGCGGGCGCCTCGATGACCTCCTTCTTCACCTGCCGCTCCAGGTTCTTGCGGATGGTGCCGAGGGCCCGGTCCAGGCAGCCCTGGTCCACGTCCACCAGCGTGACGGGGTGCCCGTTCTGCGCGAACACGTGGGCGATCCCGTTCCCCATGGTGCCGCCTCCGATCACACCGACTCTATCGATCTTCGCCACGGTCAACTCTCCCGTCTCGGTTGGGCCCGGCCAGCCGTGCGCCGGGCCGTGTCGTCCACAGTACGAGGGCGAGGGCGAGCCCCGCCGCTCCGGTCCCCACCAGTCCGCCTTCCGGTCCGAACTCGCCGCCCGTCAGCCAGGCGGGTCCGGCCGCCCTGCCGTCATACAGGGGCATGTCGTAGCCGGTGATCCCGCTCACCGGCAGGTCCAGCGGCCCCGCCATGGCCCAGTTCCAGCCCAGGTGCACGGCGGTGGCGAACCAGAGCGATCCCGTCCGCAGCACCGCCACGGCCAGGAGCACCCCGGCAAGGAAGATGTTCACGAGCCCGAACCCGGTCACGTTCGGATTGGCCCCGTGCACCAGCGTGAACAGCAGGCTGGTGACGACGATGGCCACGGCCGTCCCCGCGCCCTCGATCAGCGTACGGAAGAGGTACCCGCGGAAGAGGGCCTCTTCCGCCGCGGCCGGGATGGCGAACACGGCCAGGCCGGCACCGGCGGTGGCGAGCCACGCGGCGGCCGAGCCCGCGTCCGGCGTGTAGCGGTAGCCGCCGACGGCGGCGACCGCGAGCACCACCAGCCCCAGGGCGCCGGCACCGATCCCGGTTCCGGCCACGAGCTCCAGGGGCACCCGTTTCCGGAGCGCGAACCCGAGCTCCGCCAGCGGACGCTCGTCGACCCAGCGGAGCATCGCCCAGCCCGCCAGCACGGCGGCGCTCAGCAGCATGAATCCCTGGACCACGAGCCCGGCCGATACCCTGTCGGCGGCCACGGGCACCGCCAGCACGGGCAGGAGAAGGAGCTGGAGCTGGAGGATGGCCATGAACGCCGCGACGAACAGCAGCGCGCGCCAGAGCGCGCGTAGCCGGCCGTCGCGGACGAACCATCGGCGCCAACCCTCGTTCAACGGGCGCCCGGGCTCAGATTCTCTCCACGGATAGGGCCACCGCGTCGCCACCGCCGAGGCAGAGGGTGGCCAGCCCCGTCTGCGCGTCGCGATCCCGCATGGCGTGCAGGAGCGTCACGAGCACGCGCGCCCCGGACGCGCCAATGGGGTGGCCCATGGCCACGGCGCCGCCGTGGACGTTGACCCGGTCCCAGTCCCAGCCGAGCTCGCGGCCGTCGGTCAGGGCCTGGACGGCGAACGCCTCGTTGGCCTCGATCAGGTCGTAGTCGTCGATGGACTTCCCTTCCTTCTCCATCACCCGACGGACGGCCCGGACGGGCGCGAAGAAGAGCTCCTGCGGGGCGACCGCGCCGCTCGAGTAGGCGTTGACCCGGGCCATGATATCGAGGCCGTTCGCCTTGGCGTACTCCTCGCTCACCACCACCAGGGCGGCGGCGCCGTCGTTCAGACCCGGCGCGTTTCCGGCCGTGACCACCGGGTCCGTGATGTGCTCGGGCATGTCGCGGGTGAAGGCGGGCTTCAGCTTCGCCAGCGCCTCCAGCGAGGTGTCCCGGCGCGGCGACTCGTCGGCGTCCACCGTGGTGGTGCCTTTCCGGGTGGTGATCTCGATCGGGACCATCTCGGCGTCGAACTTGCCCTCGTCCTGCGCCTTCACCGCCTTCTGGTGCGACTCGTAGGCGAACCGGTCCGCGTCCTCCCGTGAGATCCCGGCCTTGTGGGCCGTGTACTCGGCGTGCCCGCCCATGTGGCACTTGCCGAACGCGCAGAACAGCCCGTCGTAGATCAGCCCGTCGATCAGCTCCTGGTTGCCGAATTTCACCCCTTCACGGTGGCCGAACACGTAGTACGGCATCTTCGACATGGACTCCATCCCACCGGCGACCAGGACCCGCTCGTCGCCCGCCCGGATCGCCTGGGCCGACGACATCACCGCCTGGAGCCCCGAGCCGCACACACGGCTGATCCCCATGGCCCCGACGTGGTCCGGGACCCCGCCGGCGAGCGCCGCCTGCCGGGCCGGCGCCTGGCCGAGACCGGCGGAGACCACGTTGCCGAGGAGGACATCCCCGATGTCCGCCGGGTCGATCCCCGAACGCTCGATCGCCGCCCGGATGGCCCTGGCGCCGAGGTCCACGGCGGAAAGGGAGCTGAGGCCGCCGAGGAAGCGGCCAATGGGGGTTCGGGCGGCCGAGACGATCACGGCCGTGCGCGCCGCATCACTCATTCAAGCTTCTCCCGTGTCGCGTGAGCGGTGGGACCGCGGCACTGGGGGGCCGGGGTCCTGTAGCGGGGATAGTATAGTGTGCCCGCTGTCACGAAGCCAACGCGCGCGCGCCGTGGCGAGTGCGGGACAGGGTCACCCGGCGGGGTCGGACCGGGGGGCCGGCGACCGGCGGGGTCGGACCTGGGGGGCGGCGGCCGGGGGTAGCCCCCGGCGGCCGGGAGCGGCCTTTCGGTCAGCGCGCGGGGCGTCAGTCCTCGCGGAGGGCGGGGCGCTTCTCGTGCGGGTCGAGCCGGCCCCAGGGTGTAACGGCGTCGTGCTCGAAGACGAGGAGCCAGTCCTCGGTTCTCGCCCGCTCGAGGAGCGCGCGCTTGCTCTCGAGCGTCACGAGGGGCTCGAGGTCGTAGCCCATGATCCAGGGGAGCGGCAGGTGGGCCGTGGTGGGGACGAGGTCGGCCAGGAAGCAGGCGGTCCGGTCCTCGGAGCGGATGAACACCGACTGGTGGTGGGGCGTGTGCCCCGGCGTCGGCGCGACGGTCACGCCCGGGACCACCTCCGCTTCTCCTTCCACGAAGTGCCAGAGCCCGGCCTCGTGGACCGGCTCGTAGTTCCTGGACATGTAGCTGGCCCGGATGCGCTCGTTCTGGATCCGCGCGAACTCGTACTCCCGCTTCTGGACCACGTGCCGGGCCCGGGGGAAGGCGGGGCGGATGCGGCCGTCGGGCTCGGCCAGGGTGTTGCCACCGGCGTGATCGAAGTGGAGGTGTGTGCTGACCACGATGTCGACGTCCGCCGGGTCGTGCCCGGCCGCTCGGATCGCGTCCTCGAGCCGGGTGGGCGTGCCCTGGTTGTCGATCCCGTAGATCTCGCGGAACTTCTCGTCCTCCTTGTTGCCGACACCGGTGTCCACCAGGACCAGGGCGTCAGGGGTTTCGATGAGGAGGCAGCGGAGCGCGAGGGGGATGCGGTTGCGCTCGTCGGCCCGGATCCGCTTCTCCCAGAGTGGCTTCGGCACCACGCCGAACATGGCGCCCCCGTCCAGCCACTGGAGCCCCGCTTCGAGGGCGTGGATCGTGAGCCCGCCGAGGGTGGTCGTGCGGACGAGAGGAAGGTCGGAGGCGCGCAGTGTGGTCATGTCAGTCTTCTACTCCATTCGAATATCGAAGCTCGCCAACGCTCGCTTCTGGACCGCCGCCGGGCGCAACGAGCGCGCATCGAACCCCCGCCCCGCGGGGTGCCGCCGAGCGCAGCGAGCGCGGCATCGACCCCCCGCCCCGCGGGGTGCCGC
>JBKGZE010000091.1:0-7767 GCA_046545735.1 Gemmatimonadota bacterium
GTGTCGTAGCCCAGGTCCTTCAGCCCCCGCAGCATCCGGCGCGTGTTCCGCCACAGCGCTTCGATCCGCTCGGGCTCCCTCCGCAGGACGTCCAGCGCCGCCAGCACGGTGGCCACGGCGGACGGGGGCATGCTGGCGCTGAAGATCAGGGGGCGGGCGTGGTGCTTCAGGAAGTGGATGACCGGCTCGGGACCCGCCACCACACCGCCGATGGAGGCGAGCGACTTCGAGAAGGTGGTGATGATCAGGTCCACCTCGTCCACGAGGCCGAAGTGCTCGGCCGTGCCGCCTCCCCTGGTGCCCAGGACCCCGAACGCGTGGGCGTCGTCGACCACGACCTTCGCGTCGTGGACCTCGGCCAGCGAGGTGACGCCCGGCAGGTCGAGGATGTCCCCCTCCATCGAGAAGATCCCGTCGGCCACGATCATCTTGCCGGCCCCGTCCGGCACCTGCCGCAGGCGCCGGTCGAGGTCCTGCATGTCGTTGTGGCCGTACCGGTGCACCGTCGCGTACGAGAGACGGGTGCCGTCGATGATGCTCGCGTGGTTCAGCTTGTCGCTGAACACATGGTCGCTGCGGCCGGCCAGCGTCGCGATGACACCCAGGTTGGTCTGGAACCCCGTGCTGAACACGAGCGCCGCTTCCTTGCCCAGGAACGCGGCCAACTCGGTCTCCAGCCGCTCGTGCAGGTCCAGCGTGCCGTTCAGGAACCGGCTGCCGGTGCACCCGCTCCCGAACCGGCGCATCGCCTCCTGCGCCGCCTCGAGGACCCGCGGGTGGTGGGTGAGCCCCAGGTAGTTGTTCGACCCGACCATCACCTTCGTCTGCCCGTCCACCACCACCTCGGTGTCACGGGACTCGCTGATGGCCCGGAAGTACGGGTAGAACCCGGCAGCCTCGACCTCCCGGGCCGTCGTGAACCCGTAGCACTTCTCGAATAGACTCATCCACCCCCCAAACGATCGCTCAAACTCGTTACAGCCAGCCGTACGCCCGGTACCACGCGGCGGTTTCCCTCAGTCCTTCCGCCAGCGCGATCGTGGCCTCGAAGCCGAGGCCGAGCCGCGCAGATTCGGTTTCACAGGTCCAACCCGGCGCCAGGAGCTCCCGGGCCTTGTCACGGTCGAAGATAACCGGTCGACGCGTTGCCCGCGCCACTCCCTCCGACACCGCCGCCGCCGCTCGCACCAGCGGTCCCGGCACGCGGAGCGACACCGCCCTCCGACCCACCGCTCGCGCCACCAGCCGCAGCACCTCCGCCCACGGGTACTGCCGCGGCTCCGCCACGTGGAAGACCCCCGTCGCGCGGGACCCGGCCGCCGCCAGCACCGCCCCCGCCAGGTCCCGGGCGTGCACCAGCTGCATCGGCCGGTCCGGCGCGCCCGTCGTGGGGAGCACGTGCCAGCGAGCCAGACGGAAGAACGTCAGCAGGTCCCGGTCACGAGGACCGTACACCGCCGGCGGCCGCAGGACCGCCACCTCCACCCCCGCGCGGTCCAGCGCCGCCCTCTCCCCGGCCAGCTTGCTCCGGCCGTATGCCGTCAGTGGACGCGGCTCGTCCTCCGGCCGGACCGGCCGGCCGCGATCGGGCCCGACCGCCGCCAGCGAGCTCAGGTACACCATACGACGCCGACCACCGTCCGCCTCCATCGCGTCCAGCAGCCGCTCGGTCCCGACCGCGTTCACCCGGTGGAACGCCGCCGGCGAGAGCGCCCGGGTCGCCGCCGCCAGGTGCAGGACCACGGGCGCGTCCCCGACCGCGCGCCGCAGCGACTCCACGTCGCCCAGGCTGCCCACGACCGGCGCCACGCCATGCCGCTCCAGCAGCGACGTGTCGCTGGTCGCCCGGACGAGAGCGCGTACGCGTAGCCGCCGCTCGGCCAGGAGTTCGACGAGGTGCGATCCGACGAAGCCGGTCGCGCCGGTGATGAGGAGATCCGTCACGATTCGCCGTGAATAGTGGCCGGGACGGCGGCAAATGGCAATGAACAAGACGGTGGAAGGGGACGGCCTCGCTTTTGCCTCCCGGTGATGCACCCACAGCTTCATCCCCAGCACGCGTGGAGGTTCCGTGGCAACGCTCAACGAACAGGAGATCCGGACGCGTCTCGATGATGCACCCGGCTGGACCCGCGACGGTGACGCGATCCGGAAGACCTACACCCTCGACTCCTTCCCCGAGGCTATCGCGTTCGTCAATCGGATCGCGGAGGTGTCGCAGCGGGCCGACCACCACCCGGACATCGACATCCGGTTCGACCGGGTCGCGTGCTCCCTCTCGACGCACAATGAGGGGGGCCTCACCGACCGGGACTTCGACCTGGCTCGCCGGATCGACGTCGTCAGGTAGCGAGCGACTCCTCCAGCACGCCGAGCGCGTACTCCAGCTGCCGTTCCGTGATCGTCAGCGGGGGGGTGAACGCCAGGGCGTCGGCCTCGGGCAGGATGATCACGCCGCGGCGTAGCGCCGCCTCGGCCGCCGCGGCCGACCGGGCGGCTCCGTCCTCCGTCAGCGGGAGCGCCCGCATGAGACCTCTTCCCCGCGGCCGGCCGACGCCCTCGTAGCGCGCCGCCAGCCGCTCGAGCCGGTCGGCGAGCCAGTCGCCCAGCTCGCGGGCGCGCCGCACCAGGCCGCCCTCGTCGAGGGCACGGAGCTGCGCGAGGGCCGCCGCGCAGCTCACGGGATTGCCCAGGAACGTGCTGGTGTGGATGGCGTCGCCCCCGGAAGGCGGCCACGCGGCCATGACCTCGGGCGTCCCGATGACGGCGCTCAGGGGCAGGCCGCCGGCGAGCGACTTGCCCACTACGAGCAGGTCGGGCACCACGCCGTCGTGCTGACAGGCGAACCAGTCGCCCGTCCGGCCGAACCCGGTGTAGATCTCGTCGAGGATCAGCAGCACGTCGAGCTCGGAGCAGAGCTCCCGCAGGCCCGGGAGGAAGCCGGCGGGGGGCACCCGGATCCCGCCCCGCCCCTGGATCGGCTCCACGACGACGGCGCCCACCGGGTGCGCACTGGTGCGGGATTCCACGATCAGCCGGCGGGCATGGTCGAGCGCGTCGGCGGCCGTGGGGTCCGGGGCCGCCGCGCCCGGCCGCACCGCCGCGCCGGGGTAGGTGGCGAACCGGACCCCCGGATACAGCTGCGCCTCCACCGGCTCACGGAATCGCCGGATGCCCGTGACGGCCAGCGCCCCGTAGCCCAGGCCGTGGTACGCGCCGTCGAACGCCACCACCCCGGGCCGCCCGGTGGCGAGCACCGCCGTCTTGAGAGCCGACTCAATGGCGTCGCTCCCGTTGGCGGAGAGGATCGACACGCCCAGCCGGCCGGGCGCCAGCTCCGCCAGCCGCTCCAGGAGCTCGACCTTCACCGCCGCCGGGTACACATCGCCCATGGCGTGGATCAGGCGATGCGCCTGTTCCTCGAGCGCCCCGACCACGCCGGCCGCCCGGTGTCCCGCTCCGGCCACGCCGAAGCCGGCCGTGAGATCGACGAACCGGTTGCCGTCGACGTCGACGACGTTCGCGCCCTCCGCTTCCGCCCAGAAGATGGGGCCCCGCTCGTCGACCCGGGTGATGTTGCGGCTCTCGACGCGGGCCAGACGGCGCGCGAGCGCCCTGGATCGGGGGCCCGGAACGTCGGTCCGGAGCTCCGGGAGCCGGCGGCCGCCGCTCACGGCGTGGAGTGGGGTTTGCACGGTATCGGGGGTGTACGTATCACGGGAGCCCTATCACGGGGAGGACGCATGGGTGGGAAGCAGATGGAAGGAGACAACCGGGAGCGCCGGAAGAAGGCGAAAGAGGCCCGGAAGGAAGGAAAGGCGCCGAGCGAGGAGCACGTGACCACGGGCGGCTCTAAGCAGCGCGAGCACCTGGGCGAGGAGGAGCATCGCGAAAAGGTCGAGAACATCCGTGAAGGCAAGCACGACGTCATCCGGGAGAACACGCCCGAGCCGCGGCCCGGGTACGGCGGCGAGGACGACTGAGCCTCACCTCCGGTGGAGCACGTAGGCGGCGACGGCGCCGACGGCCAGCCCGGCCAGGAGCGCGAGCCCCGTGGCCGGGCCGGTGGTGGACGGGGGGACCCTGCGCGTCGGAGACAGGGCCGCCGCCTCCCGCTGCTGCTCCACCTCCGGCTCCTCCGCCGCGACCCCGGCCAAGACCGTGGTCCGTCCGCACTCCGGACACTCCGCCTCCCCTTCCTCCATGGCCGTCCGGTTGCGGTAGCCCAGGGGCGTGCCACATTGCGGGCACGGCCTGCCCGCCGGTCTGGGATCGATCCCGTCGTAGAGCGCGCGCCGGGAGATGTCCAGGCGGTCGGCGATCTCTGCCACCGGGATCTCGGACCCCCAGTACAGACGGTTGATCTCCTGACGGGTTTCGTGCTCTGCCATGGTCGTCCCTGTGCCTGTGGGGATGCTCGTTGAAGATAGGGGCCGCGCACGACCCGGACCAGCGTGACAACGCCGCGGAAACCTGGCCTCGCCGCGAGCCGTACGGGCAGGCGGACGGACCGTTCGCCCGGAACTGATCATGCAGCTCGCCCTGTTCATCGCCGCGCTCCAGAGCGCCGGCCTCGCCGCGCCGGCGGCGGCCCCGCCGGACACGATGCCGGTGGCCGACTCCGCCGCCCTCGCCACCGCGTACCCTGACGCCGCCACCCGCGAGCTCGTCCGTCTGGCGCGCGGTCAGCGCGATGTCATCGACGGCTCCGTCTTCCACTACACGGCCACGGCGCGCCAGCGGATCTCGATCGGGATCCGGGCGCTGCGGCGGGAACGGCTGCTGTACCGGCGGGAAGTGGCGAGCCGGGTGGAGTGGTGGCGGGACCGGCCCGGTCGTGTGGAGGTGCAGGGCGCCCGGGAGGCGATCCCCGTCGCCCTCGGGGGGGTCCGGATCCCGGACGAGCTGGAGAGCTGGGCCCGGGACTTCGTTCCACGCCCTGGCGACGACCGGTTGTTCGTGAACCCCGGGGGACCGGGCTTCGCGTGGCACCCCCTGGTGGAGGGCGGCGAGGCGCTGTACCGCTACGCCATCGGCGACACCACGGTGATCCGGCTGCCGGACGGCCGCCGTTTGCGCCTGGTCGAGCTGCGGGTGACACCGCGGCAGCGGGACTTCCGCGTCGTGACCGGCTCCTTCTGGATCGAGCTCGAGAACCACGCCGTGGTGCAGACCGTGTTCCGGCCGGCGCGGGAGTTCGACCTGGAGCGGGACCTGCCGGAGATCGAGCCCGGGGCCGACGACGATATGGACGACGTCCCCGGCCTGCTCAAGCCGATCCGGTTCGACATCCGCTACATCACCGTGGAGTACGGCCTGTGGGAGATGCGGTGGTGGATGCCCCGGCTCATGGCGTTCGAGGGTGTGGTGCGGATGGGAGCGGTGAAGACGCCGATCACCCTGGAGATCGTGTACGCGGACTACGAGGTCGAGGCGGACCGCTACGGGCTCACGGAACTGCCGCCGCTCACGTTCCGGCTCGCGGGCGACCCCCACGGCCGGGCCCGGGAGTACGAACCCGCCATGGTGGTCGTGGTCCCGGACGACACGGCGGCGCTGCTGACCAGTCCGCAGCTGCCAGCGTCGGTCTTCGCCCAGGGAGAGACGCTGATCTCGGACGCCGAGATCCGCGAGCTGGGCGAGCGGCTGGGCGCGCTGCCCGCGCCGCCCTGGGGGGTGGAGCGGCCCCGGTTCACGCCGCCCTGGACGCTCGGCCGCGGACTGCTCCGCTACAACCGCGTGGAAGGGCTCTCCGTGGCGGCCCGCGTGGACTGGGACTTGACCCGGGCGCAGGCCGACCTGACCGGCCGGATCGGGCTGGCGGACCTCCGCCCACGGCTCGAGCTCGGCGTCGATCTGCCGGCTCTGGACCGGAGCTGGCGCCTGGCCGGCTACTACCGCCGCCTCGCCGGCGTGGACCCGGCCGCGCGGCCACTGGCGCTCGGGAACTCACTGAACGCACTCCTCTTCGGCCGCGACGATGGCATGTACCTGCAGGCGAGCGGCGCGGAGATCGGGGTCACCCCCGCACCCGGCGGCGGCCGCTACGCCGTGCGCCTGTACGCCGAGCGGCAGGGCGCCGTCGAGAAAGAGACCGACTTCAGTCTCCGCCACGCCGCCGGGGGCGACGGCTTCCGCCCGAACATCGCGGCCACCCCGGCCGACCAGCTGGGACTGCGGGTGCAGGTCGGCATCGACAGGGGGCGCGACCCCACGGGACTGCGGTGGAGCGCCGCCCTGGCCGCGACGGCGGAGACCGGGAGCTACACGTTCGTCCGGCCCGGCCTGACGCTCGGCGCCGCCGCGCCGCTCCCTGGCAAGCTGCTGGTGGGCCTGGAGCTGGCCGGCGGGACCACGATCCCGGCGGATACGGGCCAGGCGACGGTTCAGGCCCTCTGGCTTCTCGGCGGGCCCGCCACCCTGCGGGGGTTCCACGGCGGCGAGCTGGCCGGCCGCGACTACGCCCGGGCGCGACTCGAGCTGGCCACCGAGTTCCCGGGCGCTCGACTGGCGCTGTTCTCGGACGCGGGGTGGGCCGGCACCCTCGATGCCTGGGACGAGGCGGGTGTCGCCGTTTCGGCCGGCGTCGGCGGCAGCTTCCTGGACGGCCTGGTCCGGCTCGACCTGGCCCGGGCGCTCCGACCCGTCGAGCGGTGGCGACTCGAGCTCTACCTCGACGCCCTCTTCTGACCCGCCGGCCACGCCTGGCCTGGCGCTGCCGACGGCGCTTGCCCGCGACCGGGCCGGGCGCCTCGATCCCGGGGCGGCGGGACGGGGCTGGCGTGCCGGCGCCGCCCGTGGCACCTTCGCGTCGTGATCCGACCTCCCGTACTGCGCTCCGGGGACCGGGTGGCCCTCGTGGCTCCCGCGGGTCCCGTGAACGAGACGATGATCCGCGCCGCCGTCGCCCGCTGCCGGCACCTGGGTTTCGAGCCCGTGCCTGGCGCGGCGATCCGGGAGCGGCACGGCTACCTGGCCGGCAGCGATGCCCGGCGCGCCGCGGACCTGCGGGCGGCCATCGACGACGACACCACCGCGATCTGGGCGCTGCGGGGAGGCTACGGCACCCTGCGCACGCTCGCGCGGGTGGACCTCTCGCCGCTGGTGACGCGTCCCAAGGCGTTCCTGGGCTTCAGCGACAACACGGCCGTCCACCTGGCGCTGCGGAAGCTCGGCCTGGTCTCGTTCCACGCGCCGCACGCGGGATACGAGCACTTCCCTCCCGTCACGGAGCGGGCGTTCCGGGGCGTGGTCATGGCGCGCCGGGCACCATTCCTGCTCCCGTGGCCCGAGGACCACCCTGAGCCGACCCCCCTCTGCCCCGGTTCGGCCGAGGGGCCGCTGGTGGGCGGGAACCTGGCCATGCTCGCCGCCGCGTGCGGCACGCCGTATCAGCCGGAGCTCCGGGGCGCGATCCTCTTCCTCGAGGACGTGGGGGAGCCGCTGTACCGGCTGGACCGGATGCTGACCCAGCTCCGGCTGGCCGGGGTGCTCGCCGGAGTGGCCGGCATCGCGCTGGGTGCGTTCACGCCGCCCGCGGAGCCGGACCCATCGGAGCGGGTGGAGGATCCGCCGACGCTGCGCCAGGTGCTGAGGGAACTGCTGGCGCCGCTGGGCGTTCCGGTCCTCATGGGGCTGCCGTTCGGACACGAGCGGGAGAACTGGACGCTGCCGGTCGGGACGCGCGCCCGGCTGGACGCCGACGCGGGGTCGCTCGAGATCATGGAACCAGCGACCGCTGAGCGGGGAACGCGATGAGCCGTATCT
>JBKGZE010000092.1:0-7756 GCA_046545735.1 Gemmatimonadota bacterium
CGCCAGCGTGGCGGTCTACGTGAGCTGCGATCCCGCCACGCTGGCGCGGGACCTGAAGCGAATGAACGAGGCGTACCGTGTGGCGGGAGTCCGGTCGTTCGACCTGTTCCCTCAGACGGCGCACGTGGAAACCGTCGTGGAGCTCGAGGCATGCGCTACTACGTGAGCATCGGGGGGCGGGAGTTCGAAGTCGACCTGCGCACGGACGTGCCGACGGTGGATGGCGAGCCTGTGGACGCGCGGCTCACCAGGATCCCCGGCACGCCCATGCGGCACCTGCTGACCGACGGGCGGTCGCACGGGCTGGTGGCGCGGTCGGTCGAGACCGGGCGGTGGGACATACACGTGAACGGAACCCGGTTCGACGTCGAGGTGGTGGACGAGCGGACCCGGGCGATCCGCGCCATGACGGGAGAGGGGGCCGCGGCGCGCGGGCCTCGCCCGATCCGGGCGCCCATGCCCGGGCTGGTCGTCCGGGTGGAAGTGCAGGAGGGGGACACGGTGCGGGCCGGCCAGACGGTGGCCATCGTGGAAGCCATGAAGATGGAGAACGATCTCAAAGCGGATGCGGACGGCGTGGTCGCCCGGGTCGCGGTCGAAGCCGGTGAGCCGGTGGAGAAGGGCGCGGTCCTGGTGGAGCTTGCGCCGGAGGAGCACATAGATGAGTGACAAGCAGAACCGCTCGACTACGAGCGGTATGACCGTGGAGCGGGTGTACGGCCCGGAATCGGCACCGGCCCCGGACGCGCTGGGGGAGCCGGGGCAGTTCCCGTATACCCGGGGCGTCTACCCGAACATGTACCGGGGCCGTCACTGGACCATGCGCCAGTACGCCGGCTTCGGCACGGCGCAGGAGACCAACGAGCGCTACCGCTACCTGCTGGAGGCCGGGCAGACGGGGCTCAGCGTGGCGTTCGACCTGCCGACCCAGATGGGGTACGACTCGGACGCGCCGATGGCCGCCGGTGAGGTGGGTCGCGTGGGAGTGGCCATCGACAGCCTGGACGACATGCGGACGCTGTTCGAGGGCATTCCCCTCGACAAGGTCTCGGTCTCCATGACCATCAACGCCACCGCCGCCATCCTGCTGGGCTTCTACGTGGCCCTGGCCGACGAGCGCGGCGTGGCGCGGGACCAGCTCGCGGGGACCATCCAGAACGACATTCTGAAGGAATACATCGCCCGGGGCACGTACGTCTTCCCCGTGGAGCCGAGCCTGCGGCTGATCACGGACACGTTCGCCTTCTGCGCCAGCGAGGTGCCCCGGTGGAATACCATCTCCATCAGCGGGTACCACATCCGCGAGGCCGGCGCCACCGCGGCACAGGAGGTGGCCTTCACCTTCGCCAACGCGCTGGAGTACGTGGACAGGGCCGTGGCGGCCGGGCTCGACGTCGACGACTTCGCGCCCCGCCTCTCCTTCTTCTTCGCCGCCCACAACGACCTCTTCGAGGAGGTCGCGAAGTTCCGCGCGGCGCGCCGCCTGTGGGCGCGGCTCATGACCGAGCGCTACGGCGCCACCGGGAAGTCGCTCCTGCTGCGCTTCCACACGCAGACCGGGGGCGTGACGCTCACCGCCCAGCAGCCGCTCAACAACGTGGTGCGCGTGACCGTGCAGGCGCTTTCCGCCGTTCTCGGCGGCACGCAGTCGCTGCACACCAACGCCTACGACGAAGCGCTGGCGCTGCCCACGGCGGAATCGGCGAAGCTGGCGCTGCGCACGCAGCAGATCCTGGCCCACGAGTCGGGCACCGCCCAGACGGTGGACCCGCTCGGCGGCAGCTACTACGTGGAGGCGCTCACCGACGACATCGAGGACCGGGTCCGCGACTACCTGGCCGAGGTCGAGGAGATGGGTGGGGCCGCCCGCGCCATCGAGTTCTTCCAGGAGCAGATCCACAGCTCGGCGTACGAGCACCAGCGGGCCGTGGAGAGCGAGGAGCGGGTGATCGTGGGTGTGAACCGCTACCGCGAGGAGGCCGGCGGCCCGCTCCGGATCGAGCAGCCCGACTACGGCGCGCTGGAGCAAGCGCAGCAGGCGCGCGTCGCCGCGGTGCGCGAGCGCAGGGATCACGAGGCCGTGAGCGCCGCCCTGGGCGAGGTGCGGCGGGCGGCCGCCGGCGAGGCCAACCTGCTGCCCCCGATCGTCGCCGCGGTGAAGGCTGACGCCACGCTGGGTGAGATCAGCGATGTGCTGCGCGACGCGTGGGGCGAGTACCGCCGGTCGTAGGCGGGAACGATCACAGAAGAGACCGAGAGCGAACGTGCCGACGTACGAGTACCGGTGTCCCGAGGGGCACGAGTTCGAAAAATTCCAGCGTATGAGCGACCCGCCGAGAGCGGAGTGCCCCGAGTGCGGGCTCGAAGCGGAGCGCATCCTCTCCGCGGGCGCCGGGCTCCTCTTCAAGGGCGAGGGCTTCTATATCACCGACTACCGGAGCGAGAGCTACAGGAAGGCCGCCGAGAAGGAGGCCGGCGGCTCCGGGCCGGCCACGGAGAGCTCGAAGCCCGCCGGCGAGAAGGCGAAGAAGGCGAAGAAGGCGAAAGCGGCGGACGGCGGTGCCCCGGCCGGGTCCGGGGGCACGGCAGGGAAGGGAGGGGAGGGGTGACGGCGGAAGCCCGGCTCCGCGAGAAGCTCGAGGAGGCCGCGGCGTCGCTGGGCGCGCCCGGCGTGAAGGTCCAGCTGGATCGGCCCCGACACGCCGAGCACGGCGACTGGGCCACCAACCTGGCCATGGTCCTGGCCGGTCGCCTGAAGCAGCCGCCGCGGGAGATCGCGCAGCGGATCGTGGATGCCCTGGACCTCGCGGGCGCCGGCGTCCGCGGCGCCGAGGTGGCCGGCCCCGGATTCATCAACTTCCGGGTGAGCGGCCGGCAGCTCGAGTCGCTCCTGGAGCGGGTCCTCCGCGAGGACGCCGCGTACGGCCGGGCCGCCGACACGGGCCGCCGGGTGATCGTGGAGTTCGTCTCCGCGAACCCGACGGGCCCCCTGCACGTGGCCCACGGCCGCGGCGCCGCCCTGGGCGACGCTATCGCGACGCTCCTGGAGTGGGCGGGCGACACCGTCCGGCGCGAGTTCTACGTGAACGACGCCGGGGTCCAGATCGACAAGCTGGGCGCGTCGGTGGCCGCCCGCTGGCGGGAGCTGCGGGGGGAGCCGGCCGCCATCCCGGAGGGCGGGTATCACGGCGGCTACGTGGCCGACCTGGCGCGGGAGGCGGACGCGACCATGGGAGCCGAGCTCGCCGGGCTCGATGCCGCGGAGCGGGTCGTCCGGCTCCGGGACTGGGCGGTCGAGCGGCTGAAGGCGGAGCAGGCGCAGGACCTGGAGCGGTTCGGCGTCGTCTTCGACGAATGGTACCCCGAGAGCCGGATCTACGAGGAGGGCCAGCTCCGGGCCACGCTGGACATCCTGCGCGAGAAGGGGCTCATCTACGAGCGGGAAGGGGCCACCTGGCTCCGGACCACGGAGTTCGGGGATGACAAGGACCGGGTGCTCAGGAAGCAGGACGGCACGTACACCTACTTCGTCCCCGATCTGGCGTATCACCGCGTGAAGGCGGAGCGGGGATTCGACCACGCCATCAACGTCTGGGGTGCGGACCATCATGGCTACGTCCCGCGGATGCAGGCCGGGCTGGCCGCGCTGGGCCTGCCAGGCTTCCTCGACGTGGAAGTCGTGCAGATGGTGCGTATCCTCCGCGGCGGGCAGGAGGTGAAGCTGAGCAAGCGGGCGGGCGAGTTCGTCACGCTGCGCGAGCTGTTCGAGGAGACCGGCACCGACGTGGCGCGCTACTTCTTCCTCATGCGCCGGGCGGAGACCCAGATGATCTTCGACCTGGACCTGGCGCTGGATCACTCGGAGAAGAATCCGGTCTACAAGGTCCAGTACGCCCACGCCCGGATGATGAGCATCTTCCGCAAGGGCGGCGTGGAGCCCGAGCCCGGCGGCGCGCCGGAGGACATCGACCTCGGCCTGCTCGAGACGAGCGACGAGCAGGAGCTGATCAAGCGGCTCGGTCGGTTCCCCGAGGTGGTGGAGCGGGCGGCGGCGTCGCGTGCACCACACCTGGTCTGCGACTACCTTGAGGAGACCGCCGGCATGGCCAACTCGTGGTACCACTCGGGCAACCCGAGCCGGAACCCGGAGCTGGCCGTGCTCGTGGACGATCCGGCGCTCCGGGAAGCGCGTCTCGCGCTGGCCCGGGCCGTCCGGATCGTCCTGCGTAACGGACTGACGACGCTGGGTCTCTCCGCCCCGGTTCGCATGGAGAAGGAAGACGAGGCATGAGCATACTCGTGGTCGGGAGCGTGGCCACAGACCGTATCGAGACGCCGTTCGGCAGGGCCGACTGCACTCTCGGCGGCGCCGCCACGTACTTCGCGGCCGCCGCATCGCTCTTCCAGCCGGTGCGCCTGGTGGCCGTCATCGGCGACGACTTCCCCGAGCACGAGCTGGTGTTCCTCGAGCGCCGCGGCGTGGACCTCGGGGGACTGGAGCGGGCGAAGGGCCAGAGCTTCTTCTGGGCCGGCCGCTACGACTACGACCTCAACAGCCGCGAGACGCTCGAGACACGCCTGGGCGTCTTCGCCGATTTCCAGCCGAAGATCCCGGCATCGTTCCGGGACTCGGAGTGGGTGTTCCTGGCCAATATCGATCCGAAGCTCCAGCTCCAGGTGCTGCAGCAGGTGGAGGCGCCGACCTTCACCGCCGCCGACACCATGAACTACTGGATCGAGGGCGACCGGGCCACGCTCCTGGAGCTGCTGGGCCGGATCGACTGCCTGATGCTCAACGACAGCGAGGCCCGCGAGCTCTCCGGCGACTACAACCTCACCCGCGCGGCCCGCTGGATCCGCGAGCGTGGGCCCCGGATCGTGGTGGTCAAGAAGGGCGAGCACGGCGCGCTCCTGTTCACCGGGGAGCACACGTTCTTCGCCCCGGGCTACCCCCTGGAGGAGGTCTACGACCCCACGGGGGCCGGCGACGCCTTCGCGGGCGGGTTCATGGGCTGGCTCGCCTACGTGGGTGCGGTGGACGACGAGGAGCTGCGCCGGGCCATGATCTACGGCTCCGCCACCGGCTCGCTGGTCTGCGAGCGGATGGGACTGGAGCGGCTGGCGGAGGTGGCGATCGACGAGGTGCACGAGCGGGTTCGGGAGTTCCGTCGCATGACCATCTTCGAGCACCCGGTGCTGACCCATGGGTGAGGGGCTCCGCTACCGGGACGCCGGCGTGGACCGGGAGGTGGCCGAGCGGGCCAAGAGCCGGATCGGCGAGCTGGTCGCGTCCACGAAGACGGAAGGGGTGCTGTCCGAGGTGGGCGCGTTCGGCGGTCTCTTCCGCATGCCCGGCGGCCTGCGCTCGCCGGTCATGGTCGCGAGCGCCGACGGCGTCGGGACCAAGCTGAAGGTGGGCATGCGCGCCGGCCGGCACGACACGGTGGGTCACGACCTGGTGAACCACTGCGTCGACGACATCCTGGTCGAGGGCGCCCGGCCGCTCTTCTTCCTCGACTACATCGGCATGGGCACCCTCGAGGAGGGCGTGGTGGCCGAGGTGGTCGCCGGGCTGGCCCGGGGCTGCCGCGAGAACGGCTGTGCCCTGCTGGGCGGCGAGACCGCCGAGATGCCCGACTTCTACGATCCCGGGGAGTACGACCTGGCCGGGTTCATCGTGGGCCTGGTGGAGGAAGAGGGGCGGCCGGGGGCGCACAGGGTCCGCGAGGGCGCCGCGCTCGTCGGCCTCGCCTCCGACGGGTTCCACACCAACGGCTACTCTCTCCTGCGGAAGCTCCTGTTCGAGCGGCTCGGCCTCGGGCTCGACGACCCGTTCCCCGAGGACGGCCGCCCCGTGGGCGAGGTCCTGCTCCAGGTCCACCGGAGCTACCTCCACGCGGTCTACCCGCTGCTCCGCGACGGCGCCGTGCAGGCGCTGGCCCACATCACCGGCGGCGGGATCCCGGGCAACCTCGCCCGCTCGCTGCCCGGGGGGCTCCGGGCGCGGATCGACCGCGGCAGCTGGGAGCGGCCGGCGGCGTTCCGGGGCGTGATGGCGGCCGGGCGGATCGACGAGCGGGAGATGTACGCCACGTTCAACATGGGCGTGGGGATGATCCTCGTAGTGGACGCGGAGGCCACCGATGACGTGCGGAGCCGACTGGAGGCGGCCGGAGAGCGGGCGTGGGTCCTGGGAACGATCGAGCGGGACCCCGATGGGGGAGACCCGGTCCTCCTGGACTAGGCCCGCGGCCCCGGCCCTTCTCCTGGTCCTGAGCCTCGGGCTGGTGGCCGCGCGGCCGGCCCCCGTCGAGGCCCAGGACGAGTTGAGCGAGGTCTGCGACGCCGCGTCGGCCCGCTCCGAATGCTACCTGGCCGCCGGCGCGGTCCGGCTGATCCATCCCCGCGTGGGCCTGGGGCTGTTCGGCGGGAGCCCGGTCCCCGGCACAGCCAGCACCCTCGGGATGCGCCTCGGCGAGCTGCCCCGGTTCAGCGTTTCCGGCCGCCTGGTCGTGCTCCCGATCGAGGTCCCGCCGCTGGTGGACCGCGGCCGCGCCCGCGGGGACGGGGGCGTGGTGGCCGGGATCTCGGGCCAGACCACGGTCGGCATCCTGACCGGATTCTCTCCGCTCCCCACCGTGGGCGGCGTGCTCTCCCTGGACGCCATCGGTCGCGTCTCGCTGCTCGCGCTGCCCGGAGACGACTTCGAGGACGACGGCGTCCTCGGGCTCTCCGCCGGCCTCCGCCTCGGCCTGCTCCGCGAGTCGTTCACCCTGCCGGGGGTATCCCTGACCGCGAGCTACGGACGCAGCGGATCCGTCGCCGTCGGCGGCATCGGCGACGACGGCTCCATCGAGGGGTCGGTGGCCAACTGGAACGCCACGGCCGCCGCCACCAAGCGGACGGGACCGGTGGGGGTGACCGGAGGCGTCTCCTTCGACCGGTACACGGGCACGGTCGACTACGCCTACCCGGGCGCCGCCGGCCCGGCGACGGCGGACGCCACCACCGACCGGTGGTCCGCGTTCGGGAACGTGTCCTGGACGTTCCTGATCTTCCACGCGGTCCTCGAGGCCGGGTGGCAGCAGAGCCCGGTGCCGGAGAACCTGCCAACCGACGTGACGGTGGACCCGGCCGGGTGGTGGGGCGGAGTCGCCTTCCGCGTGTCGATCTGATGGCCGGCACGTCCGACGCGGAGTTCATGCGGCGGGCGTTGACGCTCGCGGAGGCGGGCTGGGGCAGGGTCCATCCGAACCCGCTGGTCGGCGCCGTGGTGGTCCGGGAGGGAGTGGTGGTCGGCGAAGGCGCGCACCGGGAGTTCGGCGGACCGCACGCGGAGGTCGAGGCGCTGCGGAACGCCGGGGACGCGGCACGGGGCAGCACCCTCTACGTTACGCTCGAGCCGTGCGCGCACCATGGGAAGACTCCGCCGTGCACCACGGCGATCCTCGACCACGGCGTGGCCCGCGTGGTATACGCGGCCGCCGATCCCCACCCGGATGCCGCCGGCGGCGGCACCCGGCTCGCCGAACGGGGGGTGGAGGTGGTCGGGGGCGTGGAGGCGGAGAAGGCCAGGACGCAGAACGCCCTGTTCCTCCGGCCCATCGAGACCGGCCGCCCGTTCGTCGCCCTCAAGTACGGCCTCACCCTCGACGCCCGGATCGCCCGCGCCCCCGGCGAGCGGACGGCCGTGACGGGGCCCGAGAGCCGGGCCGCCGTGCACAGGCTCCGCGCCGGCTTCGACGCCGTCCTGGTG
>JBKGZE010000093.1:0-7619 GCA_046545735.1 Gemmatimonadota bacterium
GAGCACGGGCGCTGGCGAGCTCGCCCGCGCGCTGGCCGCGGGCCGGGGGGAGGGGGGCGGGCACCACACCATGGCTCGCGCCGTCCTCGCCCGCGAGGAGGACGAGGCGCCGGGGGCGGAGGCCGGGGACGCCGCGGCCGTGGCCTGGCTGCTGGAGCGGATCGCGGAAGGGCTGGCTTCGCTCCGGTCCGTCAGACGAGGCTGAGCATCGCGCGGATCAGCCCCACGAAGCGCGCGGCCTCGATCGCCAGTCGCGGTGTCGGCCAGCGCTTCTCGCCGAACGAGTGCCCGAATAGGGAGGTGATCGCGCTCTCCACCACCCGGTGGCCGGGGAGCGCGCGTTCGAGCCGGACCAGCTCGGTCCACGGCATCAGGCGGTCGCCGCGGCCGTGGGCGAGGAAGACCGGGACGGGGACCTGGCGGAGGTACGGGCGGGCCTCCAGCCGGGGTTCGTGGACCACCACGGCGTCCGCCATGCGCTGGACGAGCCGGTCCAGCCGTGCCCGCTCCGTCGGCGAGAGGGTGGCGCTCGTGGGCGGCGCGATCAGGTCGAAGACCTCCCGCTCGTCCGGCGAGAGCGGCTCCCGCGCGGCCGCCTTCGTGGCATCCATGGCCGGGCTCCACGCCAGGATCCCACGACGACCGGCGTCCCGCGCCAACCCCAGGACCGCGTCGCCCAGCGCGCCGCCGGCGTGCTCCGGCAGCAGCGGCAGGTAGTTGCCCGCGAGGATCCAGCGGCCGTACGGGTCCGGCCGGTCCCGGTACTCCCGGCCGTCGAGCTCGTGGCGTCCCAGGAACTGGAACCGGGCGACCCGGCGGATGTCGGCGTAGCCGCCCCACGCCGCCACGCCCGCCAGGTGCCCCCGGAGCACCGGCTCGGTCGAGGCCACCAGCGCCTGGGTCGCGCCGAAGGAGAACCCGATGACGCCGATCCGTCCGGGCGCCGTGAGGGGGTGCTCGTCGAGGGTGAGCACCGCCGCCTTGATCGTCTCCACCGTGGTCTCGGGCGCCACCCGCAGCGCGCGCCACTCGGGGAGATCGGGTACCAGGACCGCGGCGCCGGACGCCGCCAGCGCCCGGGCGAACCGATCCAGCGAGGGGTGCTCCCGGCCGGTGTGCGTCAGCCCGTGCAGCGCGGTCCAGCCGGGGAGGCCCGCCGCGACGGGTGCGGGTGCCGGACGGTAGAGCGAGGCCGGCAGCGACACGCCGCCCCGCTCGTAACGGCTCTCCTCGCGGACGACCCGGGCGCCGCCGGGGCGGAGGAACGCTCGGAGGAATCGGAGCGTGGACGGCCTCGTCGCCTGGGTGGTCATGGCCGGTCGGGGCGCCGCCGGTTGTGGGGAGCCGGGGCCGTCAGTAGGCCGCGAGCTCCCGGATCGCGCCCAGCACGTCCTCCGCATTCGGCAGGATGGCCGCCTCCAGCTGCGGCGCATACGCGACCCACGTGTCCAGGCTTGCCACGCGCTTCACCGGTCCGTCCAGCCACTCGAAGAGATCGCTGGCGATCCGGGCGCTGATCTCGCTCCCGATCCCCCAGCTGAGCGAGTCCTCGTGCGCCACGATGAGCTTGCCCGTCTTCTTCACCGATCGGGCGATGGTCTCCATGTCCAGCGGGTTCAGCGACCGGAGATCCACCACCTCCACGCTCACCCCGTCCCGTTCGGCCAGCTTGGCCGCGTCCAGCGAGCGCTTCACCACCGCGCCGCAGGTGACGACGGTGACGTCCGTCCCCTCCCGCACCACCTTCGCCTTCCCGAACGGCACCATGTAGTCGGGGCCGGGATACGGGCTCTTGTTGTACACCTGTCGGTACAGGTGCTTGTGCTCGAGGAACAGGACCGGGTCGTCGCTCCGGATGGCCGTCCGGAGCAGCCCGGCCGCGTCCAGCGCGTTCGACGGCATGACCACCCGCAGCCCGGGCGAGTGGGTGAACAGCGTCTCGCCGGTCTGGCTGTGGTAGATGGCGCCGCCCTTCAGGTAGCCGCCGTACGTGACCCGGATCACCACGGGCGCCGACCACGTGCCGCCGCTCCGGTAGCGCATGGTGGCCAGCTCGTTCCGGATCTGCTGGAACGCCGGCCAGATGTAGTCGAAGAACTGGATCTCCACCACCGGCTTCAGCCCGCGCAGCGCCATGCCGATGGCCCGTCCCACGATGTTCGCTTCCGCCAGCGGCGAGTTGAACACGCGCACCCCGCCGAACGTCCGCTGCAGCCCCCACGTCACCTTGAAGACGCCGCCCTTGCCCTTCACCTCCTCGAGCGTCTCCTCACGGCTCGCGTCGGCCACGTCCTCGCCGAAGAGCACCACCCGGGGGTCCCGCTCCATCTCGTCGCGCATGCACGAGTTGAGCAGGTCCACCATGGTGGTCTCATCGCCCTCCATCGCCGGCGAGGCCTCGGTATCGAACGCGCTCGACGTCGGATCGACCTCCTCCGAGTACAGCCACTTCATCGCCGTCTCCGGCGCCGGCTGCGATTGCTCCAGCGCACGGTCCGTCGCCTCGCTCAGCTCGTCGTCGACCTCCTGCTCCAGCGCGTCCAGCGCCTCCGCGTCGGCGACCCCCTCGTCCTCCAGGTACTTCCGGAACGTCACCAGCGGGTCCCGCGCCGCCTCCGCCGCCCGCTCCGCCTCCGTCTTGTACATCCGCTCGTCGTCCGACATGGAGTGGGAGTACGGACGGACCACCTCCGCGTGAAGCAGCGCCGGGCCCTTCCGCTCCCGCGCGTACCGGATCACCTTCTCCGCCGCCGCCAGGCTCGCAAGCACGTCCGTCCCGTCCACCTCCTCGATCAGCAGGTCCGGGAACCCCGACACCAGCTGGCTCACGCTGCCGCCGCTGATCCCCACCTCCGACGGGACCGAGATGGCGTACCCGTTGTCCTCCACCAGGAACACGACCGGCAGCTTCAGGTTCGACGCCGTGTTCAACGCCTCCCAGAACTCGCCCTCCGACGTCTGGCCCTCGCCCGTCGTGCAGAGCACCACCTCGTCGTCCTCGAACGCTTCGATCTTCTCCCGCATCTCTTCCAGCTGTCCCGCCCGCCAGGCACCCTCCGCCGTGCCCACCGCCTGGAGGTACTGCGTTCCCGTCGGCGACGACGTGGAGACGATCCGCAGATCCCGTCGGCCCCAGTGCGACGGCATCTGCCGACCCCCGCTCGCCGGATCGCTCTCCGCGCCCACCGCCTGCAGCAGGTGCTCGTACGGCGTCATGCCCAGCGCCTGCGACAGCGCACGGTCACGGTAATACAGGTACGACCAGTCCTTCCCCGGTCGGAGGTGGTGCGCCACCGCCACCTGGATGGCCTCGTGCCCGGCCCCGGAGATCTGGAAGAAGATCCGGTTCTGTCGCTTCAGCGCGATCTCCTTGTCATCCGTGCGCCGCGCGGCGAACATCGTCCGGTAGAGCCCCAGCAGCGTCTCACCGTCCGGTCGCCTGTCGCGCCCGCCGCCCGTCGAGGCCTTCCCGCTCCGCGCCTTCTTCGCGCTCGATCCCTTCGTCGCCATGCTCGTCCCCGTTGAGGTCACAGACGCAATAAACTACATGAAAGTCACCAATCGTCGCTACCGAGCCGTCCGCGCGGCCGCCATCGCCGCATCCTTCGCGCCTGCGCGCCCGGCCTGTCACGCGTCGAGCCCCTCGCCCCGCGTCGGCCCAGGGGGTATCTTTCATTCGGACCCTTCCCCGTTGGACCTCGTTCGCTGCCAATGGCCACGACCAGAACACTCCTCGGCATTCTCGGGCGGGCGCTCACGCGTCCGGCGGTGCTCGTGGCGATGGTTCGAGCTGCGTGGCGGTTCCGTGCCCGGGGCTGGTGGAAGCGTCCGCCCTTCCTTCCCGTGCCGCCGCGGGAGTACCTGGAGTGGCGCATGCACACGGCGTACGGCGAGGGCGGGCGGTCGCCCGCGCCCGTGGAGCTGCGCCGGTACCTGCGGTGGGCGAACCACATGTACGCGACTCGCCGGCAGGGCGTGAGACCCCGATGAAGCGGATCATTCTCGGCTTCCTGCTGCTGGGTCTTGCGGTGCTCCTCGTCCCGGGGCTGCGCGAGCGGGCGCAGCCGCACATCGACCCGGGTCGGCAGTGGCTGGGCCAGAAGCTGGAGGGTCCGCTGGCCCCCGTTCTGACGCCGTATCGGACGCTGAAGACGGAGACCCGGATGGCGGAAGCGGCGAGCCTGCTGATCCGCAATCGGAACCGGGGTCAGGACGCGCCGGCGCCGGCCGCGTTCCGGGATTACCTCATGCGCCACGAGGTGGACCCGTTCGATGGCTGGGGCGCACCGCTGCTGATCGAGCAGGAGCCGGACAGCCTCGCCATCATCTCGGCGGGTCCCGACCTCGAGTACCGGACGGAGGACGACATCGTAACGCGGATCCGGTACCGTGCGCCCACGCAGCGGGTCAGGCGGTTCCGCTGAGGCCATGTTCCGGGTCGGGCTGACGGGGAACGTGGCCAGCGGTAAGTCGTCGGTAGCGCGGCGCTGGGCGGAGCTGGGCGCGGCGGTGATCGACGCCGATGTACTCGCCAGGCGGGCGGTCGAGCCCGGGACGCCGGGCCTCGAGCGGGTCCGCGCCGCGTTCGGCGACGAGGTCATGCGGGGCGGCGGCCTGGACCGCGAGGCGCTCGGCCGCCTCGTGTTCTCCGACCCGGACTCCCGGAAGCGGCTCGAGGCCATCGTGCACCCTGAGGTGAAGCGCCTGCGGGATCGCGAGGAAGCGCGCCTGAAGGCGGAGGGCGCCGGGCTCGTGGTCCACGACATCCCTCTCCTCTTCGAGGTCGGACTGGAGGGCGAATTCGACATGATCGTTCTGGTGGACGCACCCCGGGAGGTCCGTGCCGAGCGGCTGGTCCGGGACCGGGGCATGCCGGCCGCTGAGGCCCGGGCGGTGATCGATGCCCAGATGCCGGCCGGTGCGAAGCGGGGCCGGGCCGACATGGTCATCGAGAACACGGGCACCCTCGGCGAGCTGCGGGCGGAAGCCGACGCGGTGTGGCGGGAGATCCGGCGCCGGGCGGGCGGCGCGCGGCGGGTGCGCGTGGACATGCACATCCACACCCGTATCTCCTTCGACTGCCGCAGCGACCCCGAGGCGGTGGTCGAGCGGGCTCTGGAGGCGGGTCTGGACCGGATCTGCATCACCGACCACAACGAGATCGAGGCGGCCCTCGAGCTGGCCGGGCGCTACCCGGATCGGATCATCCCGGGGGAGGAGGTAAGGACGGCGGAGGGAGTCGACGTGACCGGCCTCTACCTGAAGGAATGGATCCCGAAGGGGACGCCCGCCCGGGAGGCGTGCGAGCGGATCCGGGAGCAGGGCGGCCTCGTGTACGTGCCGCACCCGTTCGCCGGAGGGAAGGGGGGCGGCGGCGCGATCCTGCCGGCGATCGAGGACCTGGTGGACGTGGTGGAGGGCTTCAACGCCCGGATCCACGACCCGCGGCTGAACGAGCGGGCCCGGGCGTGGGCCCGTGCGCGGGACCTCCCGCTCGGCGCCGGATCGGACGCCCACACATTACGCGAGATCGGGAACGCCTGGGCCGAGCTGCCCGCGTTCGACAACGAGCCCCGGGCCTTTCTGGCCGCGCTCCGGCAGGGCAGCGTGCATGGGCGCGAGGCCTCGCGGCTGGTGCACCTCGCCTCCACATTCGCCAAGCTGCTGCCGTGAGGGGGTTGCCCCCCTGCCACCGCCTCCGGTAGAGTTGCGGGCGTGACTACCGAGCCTGCGGCCGAAACGCCGATCGACGACATCCTCGCGGTCCCCGACTCCCGTCGCGAGCCCCTCCTCGAGGTGCTCCAGCGGGTCGAGGCCGCCGACGACATCGCCCTGACCACCCACGTGAACGCGGACGGCGACGGCGCCGGCTCGCAGGCGGCCCTCGCCGGCTGGCTCCTCGACCGGGGAAAGCGTGTCGCCATCGTGAACCCGACTCCGTTCCCCGACCGGTTCGCCTACCTCCTCCCCGGCGGGGTGGAGGTGCTGGCGCCCGGCACCGCGCTGGACTCGCGGGCCCGGAGCGCCGACCTCCTGCTGGTCCTCGACACCGGGGAGTCCGACCGGATCGGACGGGTCGCACGGCACGTGCGCGACGATGCCGTGGCCGTCATCGATCATCACCCGCCCTCACCCGAGTCGATCCCGGGGCCGGGCGTGCGGGACCCGTCCGCGTGCGCCACCGGCGAGCTGATCTTCGACCTCTTCCGCCTGGCCGGAACCGAGCCGTGGAACGGGTCCATGGTGCAGGGGCTGTACGCCGCGATCGAGACCGACACCGGGTCCTTCCGCTTCGCCAATACGACCCCCAGGACCCACGCAATCGCCGCCGACCTCCTTCGCCGCGGGCTCGACCCGGAGGCGGCGTACCGCCGGCTCCACGCCACCGTGCCGCTGCGGCGGGTGGCCATGCTGCGGCTCGCGCTCGAGGGGCTCGAGAAGGATCCCGGGCTGCCCATCACCTGGATCACCGTCCCGCGGGAGGTCACCCACGAGATGGGCGCCAGCGCCGATGATCTCGACGGCGTCGCCGAACACGCGCGCAACGTGGAAGGCACGGAGGTGGCCCTCCTCTTCCGTCAGACGCTCGACGGCGCCACCAAGGTCTCCTTCCGATCCAACGGCGACATCGACGTCAACGCCATCGCCCGCCAGTTCGGCGGGGGCGGGCACGTCAAGGCTGCGGGCGCCCTGATCGGCGGGCCGCTCGAGTCCACACGCCCGCGCGTCCTCGAGGCGACGCGCGAAGCGGTGCGCGAGCTCCTCGAGAAGGGGGAAGGAGAATCGGCGTGAGCGACGCACGCGATCCGGATCGCCAGCTCGAGTGGATCCTGGCCGAGCACCGCCGGGAGACGGCTCCCGACCCGGGACCGGACGCCGACGCCGAGTCGTTCCATCCGCTCGACCCGTTCGCGCCCCTCCCGCCGGTGCCCGCCGGGTCCGATGACGCCGACCGGTCGGCCCCCGCGGACGCCGCGGACGCCGCGCTCGAAGACCTGCCGGACGCCCCCCTCTTCGCCCTCTTGCGCTCCGTGGGGGACGAGGTCGGCGTCGACCGCATCGATCGGATCTGGGTCTTCCCGCCACGGCGCCTGGAGATCGGGGAAACGTCTGTGGTGGTGGTGGCCGCGTTCCCGGAGATCGACAGCGATCGCCGGCGGGTGTACGCCGCCCACTACACGGCGCAGGATGAGGGCAGGCAGCTGCGTCTCGCGCTGGCCGAGTACGGCACCGCGCCGAGCGAGCGCGTCGGCCGGCTGGTGGAGGACGTGGTCGAGCGGATCAAGGACGGCCCCGCCGCCCCGCCGCGCTCCCACGCAATCGACGGCAGCCACGAGCGCTGGCATGCGGTCCTGCACGAGCTTGCCGGAAGCTACCTGGACGAGGCGCAGAGCCACCCTCGGCTCCGTTGACATGCCTGGCGGCGCCGCCGGCATCGGGACGCCTGCCGGTCCGCGGGCGAGATCGTCCCGGCGGCCGGGACCGGGAGACCGTCGGGTGGCGCGCTGGAAACAACGGGGGCTCGGGGTGTACAGGTCGACAGCGATGGCGGGGTAACCGTCATGAGCACGCCTGATCTTCGGATGGATTGCGGATGAGCTACCTACACCTATTCCGGC
>JBKGZE010000094.1:0-7579 GCA_046545735.1 Gemmatimonadota bacterium
GGCTGGGTCTGTACGGGGCGGGCATCATGACGGGCGGGGCGTACAGCGTGCGGGCGGTGCCGCTCATGGGGGCATCGTTTCTTGCGCTCTCGGCGGTGGCGCTGTTGACGCCGGTGTCCGGGGACCTGCTGCTGGCCGTGGGTCTGGGCGGACTGCACGTGGTCTTCGGCGCGGTGATCTGGAGGCGCTACGGTGGCTGAGGCGCAGGCGCGGGAGGAGGGCGGCGTGTCGGCCGGGCTCACCGGGGTCCCGGGACTTCGGGAGGCGGAGCTGGACCGGCTCATCCACGAGCGGGTCCGGCTCGGCATCGTGTCCGCGCTGGCGGTCAATGACGCCCTCGCCTTCAACGACCTGAAGGCGCTGCTCGATGTCACGGACGGCAACCTGAGCGCCCACGCCCGCAAGCTCGAAGAGGCGGGTTACCTCGTCTGCACGAAGGGCTACGACGGCCGGGTCCCCCGGACCGAGTACCGGATCACCCCCACCGGCCGCGCCGCCCTCGAATCGTACCTGGAACATATGGAAGCGCTGATCCGGGCCGTCCGCGAGTGACGCGACGGCGGACCCCGGGGGCACCGACTCGCCAGCCCCCGGCTCCGCATCCGGTGAGCCCCTTCGCGGGACAAGGAACCATGCACAACGATCCGATCCACACCGCCATCATCATGGACGGCAACGGCCGCTGGGCCCGGCGACGCGGCCGGCCGCGCACCGCCGGCCACCGCGAGGGAGCGAAGGCGGTGGACGCGGTGGTGCAGGCGGCGGCCCGACCGGAGAGCGGGATCGGCTGGCTGACGCTGTACGCCTTCTCCTCGGACAACTGGCAGCGGCCGCCGAAGGAGGTCCGGGGCCTGATGCGTCTGTTCGGCGAGTACCTGCGGCAGGAGACGCCGCGGATGGTGGAGAACGGGATCCGGCTGGAGGTGGTGGGTCGTCGGGACCGGCTGGCATCGGGGCTCGTACGGCGAGTGGAAGCGAGCGAGGCGGCGACGGCCGCGGGCGACCGGCTGACGCTGCGACTGGCCGTGGACTACTCGGCGCGGGACCGGATCGTGGCGGCGGCGGAAGCGGCCCGGCGGCTGCTGGACCCGGGCGCTCCCGACCTGGACCGGGAGGTCTTCAGCGAGCTGCTGCGACGCTCCGGGACCGGCCACCAGGCGCCTCCCGGCGGCGAGCTGCCGTCCCAGCGGACCACGCCGGACGTGGACCTGCGCATCCGCACGGGCGGAGAGCAGCGCCTGAGCGACTTCCTCCTCTGGGAGTGTGCGTACGCCGAGCTCTACTTCACGCCTGTCCTGTGGCCCGACTTCGGTGCGGCGGAGCTGGAAGAGGCGCTGGCGGAGTTCCGCCGTCGCAACCGACGGTTCGGAAGGGTGCTCGAAGAGGCCGTCTGAGGGTAGGCGAGGAGGGTGGCTCGCGGCCGTTACCCTCCACCTCCAGCGCACCCGACAAACGCCGTCGCCCCGAGCCGGTCACCAGCGCGGCCGTCGGGACGGGCCGACGCCGTCAGCCTCGCACCCGCTTGCCCGGGGAGTGGAGGTCGAGCGTGCGGTCGAAGAGCTGTGAGGCGTCGAGCACGCGATAGAAGAGGCGGGTACGGAACGAGGTCGCGAACACCAGGTCGATCAGGCCGGCGCCCAGACTCCCCCAGAACACCGCGATGTCCTTCAGCCCGTCCAGCGCCAGCTTCGCCTGAAACACCAGTAGATCGCGCGCCAGCGCTCTCCGATTCGTCCGATCCCGCTCCGTCATGCGTCCCCCACTGCGTCCCCCTGGTCCATTGCCGCTCCCCCCTACGACGCCCCAGCCTCCGCAGTTTCACGGTGGACGGTTTACGGTGGGCGGTTTACGGTGGACGGTTTACGGTGGACGGTTTACGGCTGACGGCTAACGGCGGACGGTTTACGGCGGACGGCTGACGGCTTTCCGCGTCCTGTGAGCGATGGACGGCGAGCGATGAACGGCGAAAGGTCCGTGAACCGTGAACCGTGACCCGACAACCGTGAACCGACAACCGACAACCGTGAACCGACAACCGACAACCGTGAACCGACCACCGACCACCTTGGAACGCATTCTGCGCGCTCGGATTCGGAGCGAGCCCTGAGCCCCGAGGCCCCGGAAGCCATCATGAGAACCGCGCACGCCCTTGCCCGTACCGCTCTGATCGGCCTCCCGGTCCTGCTCCTGCTCGGCGGGTGTGACCCGGACGACCCGGGCGACCCCATCGACCGCGATTTCGCCGAGATCCAGGAGCGTGACACCCTCACGGCCCTGGTCACCTACAACTCCACGGGGTACTTCGTCTACCGGGGCGAGCCCATGGGGTTCGAGTACCGGCTGCTGCTGGCGTTCGCGGAGGACCACGACCTGGTCCTGAAGGCCCGGGTGGTCCGTGACCGCTCACAACTCTACCACCTCCTGAACGAGGGCGCCGGTGATGTCGTCGCGGCGCGCGTGGTCGCCGCGCGGAGCGACACGGCCGACGTGGCGTACACGCGGGGGCTCTACGAGACCCGCCCGAGCCTGGCCCAGCGGACGGGACGGGCCGACCTTCCTGAGGCGATCGATACCGTGCTCGAGAATCCCCCCGCGGGGGCCCCGGAGGACCCGATGAAGATCCGGGCGCGGCTGGTGACGAACCCGTCCGAGCTGAAAGGCGAGGACATTTATGTCCCGGGGGCGACGTTCTATGAGGACCGCCTGATCGAGCTGGCCGACAGCCTGGGCGACGACATCACGGTGGTCGAGGTCGACAGCGCCAGCTACGAGTTGCTGCTGCGCCGGCTCTCCCTCGGGGAGATCGGCTTCGTCGTGACGCCGGAGAACGTGGGCGAGCTGAAGGAGAGCTACTACACCAACATCGTGGTGCGGCCGGCGCTGGGGCCCGAGGAGCCGGTGGTCTGGGCGGTGCGCCGGAACGCCGACGCGCTCCTGCGGGAGCTGAACAGCTGGATCCAGGCCGAGCAGGCGCTGATCCGGCAGGCCTACGACCGCTACTTCGTGGACCGGCGGGGCTTCAACGAGCGGGTCGCCAGCGAGTACCTGACGTCGGAGACCGGCCGGCTCAGCGAGTACGACGACCTGTTCCGGGCCGAAGCGCCGGCGATCGGCTGGGACTGGCGGCTCCTGGCCTCCCAGGCGTTCCAGGAGTCCAAGTTCGACCCGAACGCCCGCTCCTGGGCCGGCGCCATGGGGATCCTCCAGCTCATGCCCGCCACCGCCCGGGAGGTGAACGTGAGCGAGCCGTATGACCCCGCGGAGAACGTCGCCGGCGGCGTCCGCTACCTCCAGTGGCTCACCGACCAGTGGCAGGACAGCATCCCCGATGACGACCAGCGGCTCCGCTTCATCCTGGCCAGCTACAACGCCGGCGCCGGCCACGTCGGCGACGCGCGCCGGCTCACCCGGAAGTACGGCGGCGACCCGAACCGCTGGGAGGACGTCGCCTACTGGCTCCTCCAGAAGTCCAAGGCCAGGTACTACCGCGACCCGGTGGTGAGGTACGGCTTCGCCCGGGGCATGGAGCCGGTCCTCTACGTCAGCCGCATCCTGGACCGCTTCGAGCACTACCAGGAGTTCGTGCTCCCGGACGGCCCCACGGCCGAGGACGAGGCCGTGGCGGCGGATCGCTCGGGGGCCCCGGCAACGCCCGTGGCCCGGCTCCGGTAGCGCATCCTGGAGCTCGGCTCCGGACGCTCCACCGTTCCGATGGCCGAGCGGCTCGAGGAGCGCGGGAGCGGCCACGTGGCGAGCGCCACCTCGAGCGTCGCGGACCGCACCCGTCGCCTGCTGGCCGAGCGGGGGCCGGCTGCTCCGGCTCCCCGGCTGAGCGTCCGGCGCATTGCGCGCGTCCGGCATCCGCCGCACCTTCCGCCTGCGCCGCTCGCCGGGGCGGCCATTTCGGGGGGAAGTGGCCGGGCAGCGGCGGAGCCGAACGGGCGAAATGGACCAGTACCGAACCGTAGTTTTCGACTGCGACTCGACCCTCTCGGCCCTGGAAGGGATCGAGCACCTGGCCGCCGACCACCGGGCTGAAGTGGCGGTGCTGACGGACGCCGCGATGCAAGGCGACGTCCCTCTCGACGAGGTCTATGGCCGTCGCCTCGCCCTGATCCGGCCGAGCCGGGCCGCCGTCGACAGCCTGATCCCCCGCTACGTCGAGGGGCTCGTGGCGGATGCCGCGGCCACCGTGGCGGCCCTGCGAGCCAGCGGGGTGGACGTCCGGGTCATCTCCGGCGGGCTGCTCCCGGCCGTGGCCGGGCTTGCGCGGCACCTGGGGCTCCAGGCCGACGCCGTGGCCGCCGTCCCCCTCCGCTTCGATGACGACGGCGCGTACGCCGGCTTCGACGAGACCGCCCCGCCGGCACGGGCCAACGGGAAGGCCGAGGTGATCCGTCGCTGGCGGGAGGCGGGGCTCGCCGGTCCGGTCATGTTCGTCGGGGACGGCGCCACCGACCTGGAGGCGCGGGACGAGGTGGACCTGTTCGTGGCCTACGCCGGCGTCGTGGAGCGGCCGGCGGTGGTGGCCGCGGCCCCCCTGGTCATCCGCTCGCCGTCGCTCGCCCCCGTGCTCCCGCTGGCGCTGGGGGACCGCCGCCCCGCGGGCCCGGATGATGCCGCGCTCTACGACCGTGGCAGGGACCTGATCAACGAAGGGATGGTGCAGTGGCGATGACGTCCACCCACTCCGAGGAGTTCGCGCGTTTCTTCCTCCCCGGCCCCACGGCGGTGCGCCGGGAGCTGCTCGAGGCCATGCTCGGCACCATGATGGGCCACCGCACGCCGGAGATGGAGGCCATCATGGAGCGGATCCAGCCGGGGCTGCGGCACGCGTTCCGCACCGAGCGGCCCGTCTACGTGGCCCCGTCGTCCGGGACCGGGATGATGGAGATGGCCATCCGCAACGTGGCCCGGCGCCGGGTCCTGAGCCTGGTGAACGGCGCGTTCAGCGAGCGGTTCGCCACCATCGCCGAGCGGTGCGGGCTCGAGGTCGACCGCGTGCACGTGGAGTGGGGCGAGAACCACACCCCCGTCCTCCTGGCCGCCGCCCTCGCGGGCGGCGACTACGACACCATCACCATCTGTCACTCGGAGACCTCCACCGGCGTCCTGAACCCGGTGGGCCAGCTGGCCGAGGTGGCCCGCGAGCACGACGCCATGGTCTGCGTCGACGCGGTCAGCTCCATGGCCGGGGCGCCGTTCGAGACCGACGAGTGGGGCGTCGACGTGGTCGTCACCGGCGCGCAGAAGGCGCTGGCGCTGCCGCCGGGGCTCGGCTTCGCCGTCGTACAGGAGCGCGTGCTCGAGCGCGCCGCCGGCAATCACACCCGCGGGCTCTACTTCGACGTCCACGCCTTCGAGAAGAACATCGTCAAGAGCCAGACACCGAACACGCCCGCCGTCTCCCTCATGTACGCCGCCGCCGTCCAGGCCGAGGCGATCCTCTCGGAAGGGATCGAGAACCGCTGGGCCCGCCACCAGGCCATGGCCGACCGCCTCTACGCCTGGGTGGCCGAGCGGCGCGACCGCCTCGGGCTCGGCATCCTCGCGCCCGAAGGCTACCGCTCGCCGACCGTCACCTGCGTCACCTTACCGGACGGGATCCAGGGGACGCGGGTCTGCGCCGCCATGCGCGCCCGCGGCTGGATCATGGCCTCCGGCTACGGCAAGATGAAGGAGGACATGATCCGGATCGGGCACATGGGCGACCACACCGTCGCCGAGCTCGAGGCGCTCCTGGACGTACTCGACGACGTGCTCGAGGAGGCGGTTGCGAGCCATGGCTGACCCCTTCCGCATCCTCCTGGCCGACAGGATCCCCGCCACCGGCCTGGCACCCCTCGAGGACGACCGCTTCGTGCTCATCGAGGCCACCGGCCTCGCCGGCGACCAGCTCAGCGCCGCCCTCGCGGATGTCGACGGCGTCATCATACGCTCCACCACCACCCTCGACCGGGCCGCCCTCCAGGACGCCGACCGGCTCCGGGTCATCGGCCGCGCCGGCGTGGGCGTCGACAACATCGATGTGGCCGCGGCCACCGAGCGCGGCATCGCCGTCTTCAACGCGCCCTCGGGCAACACCACCTCCGCGGCCGAACTCACCATGGCCCTGATCCTGGGAGCCATGCGGAAGACCGCGGCCGCCGACCGGGCACTGCGCGCGGGGACCTGGGACCGCAAGCGGTTCCGGGGGCAGGAGCTGCACGGGAAGGTGCTGGCCCTGATCGGCGCCGGGCGGATCGGAGGCGAGGTCGCCCGCAGGGCGCGGGCGTTCGGGATGACCGTCGTCGCATACGACCCGTACCTCCAGGAGGAGCGCGCGCGCCAGCTCGAGATCACCCCCGTCTCCCTCGATGAGGCACTCCGCGACGGCGACGTCGTGTCGCTCCACGTGCCCCTCACCGAAAGCACCGCCGGGCTCGTCGGGGCCGAGCAGATCGCCCGGATGAAGCCCACCGCCGTGCTCGTCAACGCGGCCCGCGGCGGCGTGGTCGACGAGAACGCCCTCGCCGACGCGCTCCGCCAAAACCGCATCGCCGGCGCGGCCGCCGACGTCTACGCAGCCGAGCCGCTCCCGCCCGACCACCCGTTCCTCGCGCTCGACCACATCCTCCTCACACCCCACATCGGCGCCGCCACCGTCGAAGCCCAGCACAACGTCGCCTTCGAGGTGGCCGAAGCCGTCCGCGACGCCCTCCTCCGCGACGACTTCTCCGGCGCCATCAACGCCCCCGCCGTCGCCGGGCAACTCGCCCGCCAGCTCCAGCCCGTCCTGCGCCTGGCCACCCGCCTCGGCCAGCTCGGCCGCGCCCTCGCCACTACTGTCCAGGCCCTCGAGGTCCGCTACGCCGGACACGCCGGCGACGAGGCGCTCCGGCCCCTCACCGCAGCCGCACTCGTCGGCATCCTCCACGACGTCGTCGGACGGGGCGGGGTCAACCTCGTCAGCGCCCTCCACGTCGCCGAGACCCGCGGCATCCACACCCGACGCGTGCTCCTCGAGCCCGACGGCGACTACGCCGAGCTCGTCGAGCTCCGCATCGCCAGCGGCGGCTGCGAGACCCGCGTCGCCGGCACCCTCCGCGGCGGCGAGCCCCGCATCGTCCGCATCGACGCGTTCCCCCTCGACATACGCCCAGCCGGCGGCCTCGTCATCCTCCGCAATCGCGACGTGCCCGGCGTGATCGGCCACGTCGGCACCCTCCTGGGCCAGGCGAACGTCAACATCGGCGAGTACCACCAGGCCCGCCTCGAGGCCGGCGGCGAGGCCATGGCCGCCATCGCCGTGGACCACAGGCTACCGGAGGAGCTCATCGCCGCCCTCGAGGAGCTGGAGGACGTCCTGAGCGTGCGCCAGGTCCAGCTCGGCTGACCGCGGGCCCCCACGTCGTCCGACCGCGGCCCCCGCCCCGCGCGGTCCGGTCCCCCGGCATATGCCGCGTGCCTGCGAGCCCCCTGGCGAGGCCCGCCGGCGCGTGTGAGCTTTCGGGGCCGCCAATAAGCACACGAGTGTGGTAAATAGGGGGCGCGGCCTTTGCGCGCCCGGGGCCGGAGGTGTACCGTTGGGCCGTGAAAT
>JBKGZE010000095.1:0-7571 GCA_046545735.1 Gemmatimonadota bacterium
GCGTAGCCCTCCGCAGGGAGGAGGAACGGCTGGCCATCCAGGCTCCGCGGGAAGTCGTCACGGCTCGCGTGCGCCAGCAGCGGCGGCCCGAATATGTCCACCGGGCTGGATCCCAGCGGATGGTTGTACGCCTGTACGCTCACGGTCGGCGGGATCGGCATGTCGGCCAGCACCAGCTCGACATCGTGCGTCGACAGCTCGCCGAGGAGCCGGTCGGTACGGTTCTCCCGCAGCACCACGTGAACCGGCTCGTCCAGACCGAACACGGGGCTGAGCAGGTGGTACGCCACAAGGTTCGGGACCGTGGCCGAGAGACCCACCACCAGCCGCAGCGGACGCCCGCTCAGCCGCCCACGCACCGTCTCCTCCAGCTCACGACCGAGACGGAAGATCTCGTCCGCATACTCCAGAACCACCTTCCCCTCCGCCGTCAGCTCCAGCAACCGCCCGCTCCGGTCGAACAGGCGCTGCCCCAGCGCCTTCTCCAGCTTCTGGATCTGTACGCTGATCGAAGGCTGGCTCACGTGGAGCACCCGCGCCGCTGCCGTGATCGTGCCCTCGTGGGCCACGGTCCGGAAGTAATGCAGTCGACGGTAGTTCAGCGGCCGCATGGCTTCTCCTCCCGCTCGTCTCCGCCCGGCCCACCAGTGCCACCGCCCCGCGACCCCAGGTGAACCCAGTTAGGTTGAGCCTATAGGATCGTGCATAGATATATATTTTACAAGATGGCCGAACATGGCGATACTACACGGAGCCCAGGACGGCGGTGCCGCCGAGGGCGGCGAGGGCGGCGAGGGCGGTGGCGCAGGGCGAGGGCGGCGGCCGCCGCGGCATGAGACCAGAACCGAGGGGGAGAGGCTGTATATGGGGACGGCGATCGTTTCGGACCCGCAGAGCCGGGCGAATCTGCTGCGGGAGATGCTGCGGGTGGACTCGGCGGTGAGTCGGACCGGAGCCCGGCTCCGGGGGGTGGAGGGAACGGAGGACCGGCTGGTGGTGCGGCTGGATCATCGGGGGCGGACCTACAGGTTCGAACGGGGTCCGGAATGGACCCGTGTCCCGCTGGCGCGAACGAAGACCAGTCTGAAGGGAGAGCTGCTGAGCCAGCTGGAGCGCGGCTGGTGGTCGGCGTTCACTGCTTCGGTGGTGCGTCCGCGGCCGGACAGGCGTGGTGCTTCGCCGCTGCATGCGTCCCGGAGCGTGCCGGTCCGGGTTCGCTGAAGGGGCCGGTCAGGAGGGGGTTCTGGCGGGGAGCCGCGAGGCGGCGGCCCGGAGTTCGCGTGAGGCGGGCGGGCTGAGATCACGAACCGTCGAGAACGCAACCCAGGGTACGTGCCATTCCCGTATTCGTGGTGATCGCCGCGGTCGTTGGCCTGTGGCTACTGAACCATGCCAGCTACGGCGTATTGAAGCGGCGGACGCTGGCCCGCCGGCGCTGGGGTCTGAACATCTGCTGTGGCGCCACCGACGGCGGCGGGATCAACGCCGACATCATGCGGCACGGGCCCGTGCCGCGGTTCGTCCGCGTGGACATCTACCGTACGCCCTTCCGAGATGGCGAGTTCGAGCACGTTCTGTGCTCCCACACGATCGAGCACGTGGAGGACCCGGAGCGATTCCTGGCGGAGCTTCAGCGCGTGGGCGCGGAGGTCACGCTGGTGGTCCCGCCGCTCTGGGACATCTCGGCGGCCCTGAACGTTCTCGAGCACAGGTGGCTGTTCCTGACGCTGCGAAAGGAGCACGCGGAGCTGCCGCCGCGGGTTCGCCTGCCCCTCGCGCGGACGGTGCAGAAGATATTCGGCCAGCGGATGCACGCGTGAGGCCGCGCCTGCGGGGGGCGCGGGTCAGGCCTTGAACACCCGATCCACGTAGCGGTCGATCCCAGCCACCACGTCGACCAGCTCGCCTTTGCCCTGGGCGTCGGCCACGTCCCGGGCCAGCTTGAGGAGGACGGTGCGGACGTGGTCCCGGTCACCGACCGCGCCCACGGAGCGGGGGCGGCTCGCGGCCCTGGCGGCCTTCGCCCGCGTCTTCTTCGCTCCCTTGCGTGCGGGCTTCCGGGGGGTCATGGCCCGCTTCACCTGCAGCGGGTACATGGCGTTGAACTGGCGGGGCGAGAGCTCGGCCACGCTCTCGTCCAGCTGCCGGGCCTTCTCGAGCAGCTCGGCATTGGAGATGTCGGGGTTCTTCTTCAACTCTTCCTCCACCATCTCCATTACCGCGGGATTGGCATCCGCCATGAAGTCTCCTGGGGAGATTGCAGGTTCTCACTCGATTATGTGCCCGGAATACGCACCATAGGAGTATATTCGTTGCCGAAAGTCAAGAAAGTCGTTTTCCGGGGCTGGCGGGGGCGGCTGGCCGGTGGCGTCCGGGGTCGGCCGCGCCTATCTTCCGGCCCCCCTACCCACGCTGACAGGAGACGAGGAATGGAGCGCAGGGCACTGCTGGTGGCGCTGGCGCTGATGGCCGCGTGCGCAGATCCCGAGACGTACGACGCCCGGGGCTACACCAAAGCGCCGCTGGAGACCCCCGGGCTGATCGTGGAAGGCGAACCGGCGACGTCCATGGAGGCGCTGGGGGATCCGGACCTGCTGCGTTCAGAGGACCCGGCGGGGATGGCGGCGCGGGATCCGGAGGCCGGAGCGGGCCGTGCGGCGGGCGAGGCGGGGGGCGAGGCGGGGGAGGAGACGCCGCTGGCGGCGGGGGTGACGCGCGAGGAGTTCGATCGGGGTGAAGAGCTGTTCGCGGGCCAGGGTGCCTGTGAGGCGTGCCATGGCCCGGGCGGCACGGGCTCGCAGCTGGGCCCGGATCTGACGGACGCGGAGTGGCTGAACCTGTCGTCCGACCCATCGGTGGAGGCCATCGCGGAGGTCATCCGGACGGGCGTGGCGGACCCGCGGCAGTATCCAGCGCCCATGCCGCCGATGGGTGGGGCGAACCTGACGGACGATCAGGTGCGGGCGATCGCGGCCTACGTGGCCTCGCTGGGTCAGGGTTGAAGCGGGCGGGGCGGCCCGCGGTGTGCCGCGAGCCCGGTCCGGCCGACAGGGGCGCCTGGTGGGCGAGCTTGCGTCGGGAGCGGCCGGGCCGTCTCAGAACAGGGGCCGGGTGGGCCGCTGGGCGAGGCGGAACAGCTGGATCTGCTCCTGCTCCTGCATCTCCTGCGCGCGCATGAGCGCCACTCCCGGCGGCACGTGCCAGTCGACACCCGCGGTGACGGGCCCGGGGGCCGACAGCTTGCCGTCCCGACGGAACAGCAGCGCGTTGTGCCACGTCCCGTCGGTGTCGGGGGTGGAGCGAACGAACACCTCCTGCCGCTGTCCTTCGATGATCAGGGTGCCGAGTCGTTCCTCGACGGCCGGGTAAGCACCTTGCACCGGGTTCCTCCACAACTCGATCGTCGTCCACACAACGTTCCATCTATCGCTACGCCGCTCGTCTTCCCGAGACGATCGCGGCGGGCATCCGCCCGGTCGGCCGAGGGGACCCGTGGAAAGGCCCGCCTCTCTCCTTCTGACGCAAGAGGCAGTCCCGCCGTTGCGGCGGTCGCGCCCCCGCGGATCGTGCGGTGCACCAGCCTTGCGCGTGCGGCGCCCGGCCGACCACTTTGCGCGTCCGCACCACCAGCCCCGGTCCCGGGACCGGGGATCCGAGACCCGAACCCCGAGTGCCATGGAGCCAGCGGCGATCCTCACCCTCATCCTGATCGGCGGGTTCGTCTGGGGTGGCCTGATCCTGTTACTCGCGGCGGCGATCCGCAAGGAGCAGGGGAAGTAGCGGTGCCCCGGCGCGACGATCTGCGGACGATCCTGCTGCTGGGCTCCGGCCCAGACACACCCCTCCTCGCACGCAGGCAGCGAGAGGTCCGATCCCTGCAGGAGCGCTTCGGGTCACCATGACCCGCCCCACCGCCGTCGTGTCCCACCCGGACTGCGCTCGCCACGACACTGGCTGGAAGCACCCCGAGCACCAGGGCCGCCTGCCCGCCATCGTCCGCGGCCTCTACCGCCAGACCCCGGCCCTGCTGGACCGGATGCTCCAGGTCGAGGCGTCGAGCGGCACGCCGGCGTTGCTGCACACGGTGCACAGCGAGCGCCACGTCGCGCACGTGCGGGCGGCGGCGGAAGCGGCGGAGGCGGCCGGGCAGCCGCGGCGGTTGACGCCGGACACGATGATCTCGGGGGCGTCGTGGGAGGCGGCGCTTGGTGCGGTGGGCGCGGCGCGGGAGGCGACGCGGCTGGTGCTGGCGGGGGAGGCGCGGACGGCGTTCGCGCTGACGCGTCCGCCGGGTCATCACGCCACGGCGGACGCGGCGATGGGGTTCTGCCTGTTCAACAACGCGGCGGTGGCGGCGCGGTGGGCGCAGGCGGAGGGCGGGGCGGCGCGTGTGCTGATCGTCGACTGGGATGCGCATCACGGGAACGGGACGCAGGAGCTGTTCTATCGGGACGGGAGCGTGTACTACCTGTCGTTCCACCTGAGCGGGCACTATCCGGGGACGGGTGGGGAGGGGGAGCGCGGGGCGGGCGCGGGCGCGGGCGCGACGCGGAACGTGCCGTTCGGCCACGGGACGGGGCGTGAGGCGTATCTGGAGGCGTTCGAGAGGGTGGTCGGGGAGGTGGCGGGGGCGTTCCGGCCGGAGCTGATCGTGGTGTCGGCGGGATTCGACTGCCTGGCGGGGGATCCGCTGGGCGGGCTGGCTCTGGAGCCGGCGGACCTCCATGTGCTGGCGCGAGTGGTGATGGAGGCGGGGTCGGAGACGGCGGGTGGTCGGGTGGTGGCGCTTCTGGAGGGTGGGTACGTGCCCGCGCGGATCGCGGCGGCGGCGGTGGAGATGATCCGGGCGTTCGCGGGGCTGCCGGCGCTGGACGCCGATTGACCCACCCGGTTCGTTCCGGCACCTTTTCGCCATGCCCGACCGAAACGAGAAGGCCCTGGACGCCCGCAGCCCGTCGGCGGTGGGGCTGACGCGCCTGAGCACCCGATTGTCGTTCCCGCCTGCGGGCGAGGCGCTGTACCGGTCGTTTCTGCGCCTGGTGGAATTGTCGGAGGGTGCCGAGTTCGTGGTGGTGCCGTGCGGTCGAGGGAAGGGGGCGGTGTTCATCGCGGAGTCGACGGGCGCGGGGGGAGCGGGTGCGGACCCGGACCCTGTGATGGTGGGGGTGGCGACGGATCGGGCGAAGAAGGCGGGTCTGGCGGGGCGAGTGCATTTCGAGCACGCGCCGCTGTACGAGCTGCCGTACCAGGACGCGGTGTTCGACCTGGCGGTGGGGGAGATCGAGCTGAGCGCGGCGCAGGACCCGCCGGCGGCGGTGCGGGAGCTGGTGCGGGTGACGCGGCCCGGTGGCAGCGTGGTGTTGATCCAGCTGGTGTGCACGCGGGCGGTGGAGGCGTCGCGGCGGGCGGGGCTGGTGGAGCGGCTGGGGGTGCGGCCGCTCATGCTCATGGAGTGGAAGCAGATGCTGCGGGAGGCCGGGGTCGTCGATGTGACGGTGGAGGACTGGTCCGACGGCGCGTCGTCGCCGGGGCGGCCATCGGTCCTGGGCGGGCTGGCCGAGCTCTTCACGCTGCGGGGCCGGCTCCGGGTCCTGCCGCGGGCGTGGAAGCGGTGGGGGTGGCGGGGGGTGCGAGGGGTGCTGTCGCGGGAGCGGCAGCTTCGTCGGCTGCTGGAGGAGGAGCGGGTGCTCGGTGTGAGCCTGATCAAGGGGCGGCGCCGTCCGGAGCGCGGCCCCGATCCCGGATGGAAGGACGAGGGTGAAGCGCGAAGCGAGTGAGGGCCGGCCCAGCGCGTCCGTTCGCCGTGCTAGGGGGTGTCGCGCGTGAGGCAGCCGGGAGAGCAGGACCCGGAGCGGGTGGGCGGTCGGGGCGCGGACGGGCTGTACCTGTACGGGGTGATCCGGGCGCGGAGCTGGCGGTCGGGGGCGGAGCCGGGGCTGACCCGGGTCCGGTACCGGGATCTGGAGGCGCTGGTGCGCCCGGTCCCGTACCAGCTTCCCGTTCTCGAGGACGCCCGGGTCAGGGAGCACCAGCGGCTGGTGGAATCGAGCATGCGACGGTGCACCATCCTCCCCGCGCCGTACGGCCTCGTCTTCCGGGGACGTCGCGCCGTGATCCGCTTCCTGGAGGATCAATACATCGTGCTGGATGAGGGGCTGGCCTTTCTGGACGGCCACTGGGAGCTGCGTCTCCACATCGGCGGCGATCCGGACGACGGCGGCCTGCGCGAGCTCGCCACCGAGCTCTATTCGGAGCTGCGTGGCTTCGCCCGGGCGGCGATCCCGTTGCCCGGTGGTACGGGCCGGGTGCTCAGCGCCGCGTTCCTCGTGGAGCGTGGCGGCTGGATCGAGTTCATCGAGCGGAGCGACGACATGGGGCTCGAGCATCCCCGGCTCACCTTCGACGTGACCGGTCCGTGGCCGCCCTACGATTTCGTCCGCGTCCAGCCCTGAGCCCGCGTCGCCGTTCCGTGCTCGTCGAGGTCGCCCTTCCGCTCCCGCTGCCCCAGCCGTTCACCTACCGGATGGGCGAGCCGGTGGCGCCGGGCACCCGTGTGCAGGTCCCGTTCGGTCCTCGTCGGCTCGTGGGGTGGGTGGTGGGCGAGGCGGACGGTGTGCCGGCGGGCACGCTCGTCCGCGACATCCACCGGGTCCTGGAGGAGCGCCCCAGTGCCGACTCCCACCTCCTGCGGCTCGCCCGCTGGGTGGCCGACTACTACGTCTCCTCCCTCGGTCTCGTCCTCCGCACCGCGCTGCCGAACCCCCTGGGCGGAGCGGGCGACCCCATCAAGACGCAGCGCGTCCTGCACCTGACGCGGGAGCTGACGAGCCTCACGCTGCGCGATGAGCTGTTCGGGCGGGCCCACCGCCAGCGTGAGTGCTTCGAAATGGTGGAGGCGGGCGGCGGGTCGGCCCCGGTGCCGCAGCTGACCGGCCAGGGGTTTTCCTATCCCGTGATCAACGGGCTGGTGGAGCGCGGGGTGGCGAGGATCGTGGAGGAGGTGGTGGACCGGGACCCGTTCGCGGATGCGCCGGGCGAACGCGGGCCGCTGCCGCCGCTGACCGCGGCGCAGGAGGCGGCGCTGGCGCCGCTCCTGGCCTCCGCCCGGGGCTCGGGCGACACCTTTCTCCTGCGGGGCGTGACCGGCTCGGGGAAGACGCGGGTCTACATCGAGCTCCTGGAGGAGGTGGTGCGGCGTCAGGGGAAGGGCGCGATCGTGCTGGTCCCCGAGATCGCCCTGACGCCCCAGACCGTAAACCGGTTCCGCGCCCGCTTCGGCGACGACGTTGCGGTGCTCCACTCGGCGCTCTCGGAGGGCGAGCGGTACGACGCATGGAGGATGCTCCGGTCGGGTGAGCGGCGGATCGCCGTTGGCGCCCGCTCCGCCGTGTTCGCGCCGGTCCGCGACCTGGGCGTGATCGTGGTGGACGAGGAGCACGAGGGCAGCTACAAGCAGAGCGAAGCGCCCCGCTACCACGCCCGCGAGGTGGCCATCGTGCGGACACGGATGGTCGACGGGGTCTGCCTCCTGGGCAGCGCCACGCCCGCCCTCGAGAGCTGGCGCAATGTAC
>JBKGZE010000096.1:0-7506 GCA_046545735.1 Gemmatimonadota bacterium
AGCTTGCTCTTGCTGATGAACTTCTCGTAGCCGTACGGGTCCCCTGCGTATCCGGTGACGCCGGTGACGATGAGCACGGGGGTGGAAGCCACCTCCGGGTCCGTCTTCAGCTCCCTGTAGAAGCGGGTCCCGCTGGCCTCGGGCATGGAGATGTCGAGCGTCACGAGGTCGGGGCGCTCCTTCCTCACGAGCTCGAGCGCCTCGTTGCCATCATCGGCGCTCACGGTGGCGTAGCCCCGGTCCTGGAGGAGCATTTCCAGGTAGCTCACCACGTCGGGCTCGTCGTCCACGATCAGGATCTTCTTAACGGCGACGTTGCTGGTCATCGGTCGGTCCTCTCCTCCGGGCCGGTCTATGTATCGGAGCTCCCGCCGCCGGCGGGGGTCTTCTTCAGCGCTTCCAGAGCCCGTCGCAGGGCGTGCGGCTCGGCGTCGGGCATGGCGTTCCTGAGCTCTTCCTGCAGTGTGACACGGTCCTCGTCCTCGGCCGCCTCCTCGATGCCGACGGCTCGCTGGACGGCCCGGACGTAATCCAGCGGCCGGACCGGCTTCTCCAGGTAGACGCCGGGACCGGAGATGACGCGGCTGTCGACGATGTCCCTGAGCTCTCCCTCTCCCAGCTCGTCGCGGGCGTGGGCCGTCACGATGAGGACCGGGATCTGCGCCAGCTTGTGATCCTTCCTCAGCTCGTAGAGCAGCTTGTGACCGCTCTTGCGGGGCATCACCAGGTCAAGGGAGATGAAATCCGGCGGGTCCTCGCGGATCATCTCCAGCGCCTCGACGCCGTCGCCAGCGGTCCGGACCTTGAACCCGGCGTCCTGGAGGATCTGGGCCAGGTAGATGCGGACGTTGGGCTCATCGTCCACGACCAGCACCGTCTTGTCCTCGGCTCGCACCATGACATCACCTCTCATTCGTGGCTTCGGGGGCGAGCGCGGCCATGCGCCGGGCTTCCGGCTCGGCTGCCGGCTCCGGCTGCGGCGCTGGCAGCTGGTCCCGTGGCAGCGCGATGCGGAACACCGAGCCTTCGCCCTCCTTCGTCGTGAAGGTGATCTGTCCACCGTGCTGGTGGACGATCCGCTTCGTGGTCAGCAGCCCGAGACCGGTGCCCCGGTCCGAGCCCTTGGTGGTGAAGAACTTCGAGAAGACCTTCCGGCTGATCTCGTAGTCCATGCCGCGGCCGTTGTCGGCCACCTCGTAGACCACCGAGCCGTTCTCGTCCCGCGAGCTCAGCGTCACGACGAACTCGCGTTCCCGGCGGTCGGCCACCAGACAGGCGTCGATGGCGTTGGAGACCAGGTTGGCGAGGCAGGTATGGATGCCGTCCTCGTCGAGGGCGGCCGGCTTCTCGGCGTGCAAATCGGTCTCGAGCCGCACGCCGCCCTGCGCCGCCTTCTCCCGGTACAGGTCGGCGACGGCTCGCGCCGGCGCGTCCGGGTCGGTCAGCCGAACGGTGGTCTCCCGCCCTTTCGCGAAGTCGAGGAACTCCTTCACGAACTCCGAGATCCGGCGGACGTTCTCCTCCAGCGTGGCCCAGCCGCGGGCGATCCGCTCGTCGTCGCCCTTCTCGATCCCCGTGTTCACGGCGTACATGCCGCCCTCGAGGCCCATGAGCACGTTCTTGATCCCGTGGGCGATGCCGGCGACCGTCTCACCGACCGCCGCCAGCCGCTCGGCCTCCCGTTTCTCCTGCTCCAGCTTCTTCACGGCCGTGATGTCCGTGCACATCTCGATGACGTACGGGATGTCCCCGTTCGGCCGGACGAGCGGGACGATATGGACCAGGTAGTCGATGGGCTTGCCGTTGCCGAGCCCCTCCTCCTGGCGGGTCCTCGACTTCCCGTCCACGAACGTCTCCAGCGCGCCGCACCGCATGCACGGCTCGCTGCGCCCCTTGTACACCTCGTAGCATGGCCTTCCCTGCCAGCCACCGAACGATTCCTCGAACGTCCGGTTCGCTTCCACGATCCGGTAGTTCCGACTGATGACGCTGATCGCCATCGGGACCGCGTCGAACAGGTTCGACCGGATCCAGTCCTGCAGCTCTTCCGCGTGCGGGGACATCCCGTTCACTCCTCCTGCGACCCCGACGCTGCACTCCCGACGACGGCCTCCTCCGTCGGGCGGCGCTGGGGCTGCATCCGCCGCAGCTCCTCGCGCAGGTCGGTGTTGTGGCAGGTGTTGCACCGCGCCAGGTCGGCCGGGTGCGCGCCCGGGTCTTCGGCCACGGCCTGCTCGTGGCAGGTCACACAGAGCCCGTGCATCGCGTCCATGTAGCCGGGCGCCGGCGCCCAGCGGTCGCCCGGCGCGGGGATCACGCCGGTGGCCGCTTCGTGGCACTCCGCGCAGGACGTGGCGGTGTCGTAGCTCTTGACGTCCGAGCCGACGTGACACTCGGCACAGCTCTCGCTCCCGCCCAGCGCCGCCTCGTGCGAGGCGTGGTCGAAGAGCGGTGTCGGCTCGTACATGTCCCGGTGACACTCCGAGCAGGAGCTCCCCCGGTCCAGCGGCAGGTTGAGGTGATGGCAGCTCTCACACGCCGCCTCGCCCAGCCGCGCCTCGTGCGCCTCGTGGTCGAAGAGCGCCAGTTCCCCGCTCCGGTTCCCGTCGATCAGGAGCAGCAGCCTGGCCTCGTGGGCGCGCGCTGCGCTCGCGAGCTCGACCACGGGCGTGGCGGTATCCGAGGCCGGGGTCACCACGCCTTCCACCCAGCGAGGGGCAGCGGCCGGCGCCGCCGGGTTCTGCGGCCCGCCCAGAGGCAGGAACAGAAGGGCGACCGCCGCGCCGCTCAGCGCGGCTATGCTGTAGCGGCGCGGCAGCGCGCGGCCTGGCGCCATCAGGTTACGAACCGTCGACGGCTCGTAACGGGGCCGGCGCGGCGCCGGGTGCCCCCGGACGTCGTCGAAGACCTTCAGGTGCTCGACGAAGAAGAGGAATATCAGGATCCCGCCCGCCACGATCCCGACGCTCACGGCCACTTCCTCCCAGGTGGGGAAGTAGCCGATCCCCTCGGGGCGATCCAGGGCGAGAATCGACACGTCCAGCCGGTGGCCGATCATCCCGAACACCACCATGAACGCCGCGATCCCCACGCCGGCGATCCGCTGCCGTACGACAGGGATCAGCATGAGCGTGGCCGGCACGACGGCGCTGAAGGCGATCTCGAAGAGGAACAGCCGCGCCTGCCACGACCCGTCGAGCGCCATGGGCAGGACGCCGCGGGCGGCCAGGTCGCCCAGCCGCAGGGCCAGGTAGATCCAGAGCACCACGGACGCGGCGATCCCGAGGCCGCCCAGCTCCCGCCGGTGCACCTCGTGGCCGAGGAAGTAGCGGGAGAAGAGAGCCTCCAGGACCACCGTCATCAGCCCCAGCGCCACCGCCGAGATGAAGAACTGCACGTAGATCAGCGGCGAGTACCAGAGCGGGTGGAGCCGGTCCGGGGTGATCAGGAACAGCGACCCCAGCGACGACTGGTGGAGCGTCGAGAGCACGATCCCGGCGATGACCAGCAGGATCGTGATCCGCTTCAGCCCCTTCAGCAGGGAGCGGAAGAACGGCCGGTCGAAGAGCGGGTGCTCGAGAATGACGGGCGCGAACTCCAGCGCCAGCACCGTCAGGTACAGCATGACGCACATGGCCACTTCGAACAGCACCGAGTGGTACTGCCAGTGCACCATCGGGTGCCAGATCCGCCAGGGCAGCCCGAGGTCGTAGATCAGCCCGACGGCGACCGCGGCGTAGCCCAGCAGCGCGGTGAGGATGGCCGCGCGCACGAACGGGCGGTAGCGCTCGAGGCCGAAGATGTAGACCGTGGCCGCCAGCACGAACCCGCCCGCGGCCAGCGCCACGCCCGACATGACGTCGAAGCCGATCCACAGCCCCCACGGCGTCCCGTCCGAGAGGTCCGTCACGGCGCCCAGCCCATAGGTGAACCGGATCACCGTCACCGAGGCCAGGACGCCGACCAGCGCCCACAGCGCCGTCTTCAGATAGGTCAGCCGATCAGACACCGTTCACCTCCTTCTCTCCGCCCTGCCCGTCCGCGTCGCCAGGAGACGGGGAGCCCGCGGGACCGGCGCTCTCCGGCCCGGCCGCGCCCTCGTCCCCATGCTCCGCTGCTTCCTCCGCCGCCTGCGCGGCCAGCGTCATCCGGCGGTTGATCACCCAGTAGATCCCGCCCATGAGCCCGCCCATGCCCGCCACCACACCGGGCACCTTCTTGAGCGATGCCCAGGTGAGCTTCGGCAGCTCGTCCGTGCGCAGCTCCTTCGCCCAGCTGAGGAACCCGAGCGACGCGTCGGACAGGTAGAGCACCGATGTCCCGCCGAACTCCTTCTCGCCGTACACGTGGGGGAGGTAGCGGTCCGGGCTCGCCGCGATCCGGCTGTGCGCCCGGGCGAGTAGCTCGTCACGGTCGCCGAACTCCAGTGCCCCCTCGGGGCACGCCTCGACGCACGCCGGCTGCTGCCCCTCGGAGATCCGGTCGTAGCAGAGGTCACACTTCCGGACGTAGGGCACCGCCTCGTCCCACTCGTAGCGCGGGATCGAGTACGGGCACGCGACCATGCAGTAGCGACACCCCATGCACAGCTCGGCGTCGTAGACCACCGGCCCTTCCGGCGTCTTCTGCATCGCGCCCACCAGGCACGCGCTCACGCACGCCGGCTCGAGGCAGTGACGGCACTGCTGCTTGATGAAGTGCTCGTTCGGCCGGCGCAGCACCGTGGTGAAGCGGGTGGACGACAGGGCGTCCACCGCGGCCTGCCCGGGCCGGAGCCGGTCCGGCCCGAGGTCGTTCTGTTCCTTGCACGCGGCCACGCACGTCTCGCAGCCGGTGCAGCGGGTCGTATCGATCAGTATCGCGACACTCATGGCTAGATCGGCTCGCTCTCCTTCCCCAGCGCCACCCCGACCCGCTGCCCGGCATCCTGCGGGAAGTGCCAGGCCAGCTCACCCACGAGCTGGGTCAGGGGGAGGAGCACCATGTGACTGAGCTTGGTGAACGGGACCAGGAACAGGAGCAGGTCGCCGCTCAGCATGTGGATGAGGAACATCGGGTCGCGGCCCCAGGGGTTCCACGCCGGGTGCATCACCATGAACCCCGACGCGAACACCACGGCGATCAGGAGCGGCAGCGCGTAGTCCTGGACCCGTCCCAGGGCCCGCGACTCCGGCGAGGCCAGTCGCTGGATCACCACGGCCACTGCGGCGGCCAGCGTGATCAGCGTCAGCGTGGTGGCCACGTCGTTCGGGAGCGCCGGCCACGAGATCCCCAGCGCCTGCTGCCAGAGCGCGATGTGCCCCGCCAGGAACAGCGGGACCAGGATCACGCCCACGTGGAAGAGGAACGTGGTGGCGCTGTAGAGCCACCGGTCGCGCAGGCGATCGCGGGGGACCAGCCACCGCATCGTTTCCGAGAACACCCGGCGCCCCGGGATGTCCTTGTCCCCCGCACGCCGGTACGCCCGCGCCGCTTCGTACAGCGTCAGGACCAGGTGTCGCCCGAGTCCCAGGACCATGACCGTGAACGCCACCCAGAAGAGGGGGCCCTTGGCCAGCTGCAGCCAGTTCTCCATCCGTGCCTCCTATCTCTCCTCGACGGCCGACGGCTCGTCGTCGCAGGGTCGCGTGTTCGCAGCCACCCCACCCGCCAGCGCCTGCACGGCACCCGCGGCCACGGTTGTGGTCTGCTTCGCTCCTTCCGTGTCCTCTGTGCCCTCTGCGCCCTCTGTGTTTCCGAAATCGATCACCCGCAGCAGCAGGTCGTGCAGGCCCACCACCTCCACGTCGTCCAGGTCATTGTCCTGGCACAGCTCACGCAGCTGCTTCTTGCAGTTCGCGCAAGGACTCACCACCAGCTCCGCCCCCGTGTCCCGGATCTGCCGCACCTTCCGCTGCCCCGCCGGGCCCGTGCGGAACGCGCGGATCTCGTCGATCGAGACCGTCCCGCCGCCCCCGCCGCAGCAGTAGTTCTCCGTCCGGTTCGGCGTCATCTCCACGTAGTCGGCGCAGATCGCCTTCAGGATCTCCCGCGGCGGCTCCGTGATCCGCCCCACGCGGGCTATGTTGCACGGGTCGTGGTACGTCACACGCTCCGGGATCTTCTCCGGCTTCAGCGGGATCCGGCCCGCCTCCAGCATGGCGTGCGCGTACTCCATGCAGTTCACCACCTGCGGCGCGTCCGGCCCGCAGAACGTCGGGACGAACCACGCCGAGCGGGTCGCGTGGCCGCACTCGCCCACCAGGATCTTCCGACCCCGGAGCCGGCGCGTCTCGGCCACCACGTTCTTGACGATCCGCTCCATCATCCGGTCGGAGTAGAAGAGACCGTAATTGATCCCGTCGTAGTTCCCCGTACCGATGGTCCACGACCCGTTCGTCACGTGCATCACCGCCGCGTTCCCCATCAGCGTGTCGGCCTCCATCAGGTAATCCGACACGGCCGGGAAGAAGACGTACTCCGAATCCTCGACGTCGAACGGGAAGGGGATGTCCACGTGGTAGATGTCCTGCAGCTCCTCCGTCAGGAACTCGCACGTGTCCTTCAGCGCCGGCACGGGGATCGCCGACGTGTTCCCCGTCTTCCCCTCCAGCTGCTCCCGCACCGAGACCAGGAGAGCCCGGGGGATGAGGTCCACCTCCGCCAGCGCCCAGCGCGCCAGGTGCGTCACCAGACCGTGGTCCAGACCCATCGGACACGTGGCCTTGCACCGCCGGCACGCCGTGCACCGCCAGTACGACTCCGCCATCCGGTCCAGGTACTCGTCCGTCAGCTCGAACGCGCCCGGCAGCCGCCCCCGGAACACCCCCGCCGGCGTGAAGTACCGGCGGTAGATCCGCAGCAGCAGCTCCGACCGCTCACACGGGATGTCCTCCCGCGCCTTCGTCTCCTCGTAGAGCGGGCAGCTCGCCGCGCACCGGCCGCACTTCGCGCTCATCCGCGCGTAGGCGTCCAGCGCCACGGCGTAGTTGCCGTGCTCCAGGATCGACGACAGCGCCCTCAAAAATCGCTGAGGACGCTCCCGCCCCTCCAGTCCCTTCTGCTCCACGTTGTACGCGTACCGCTGTGCCGTCGCCACGGATCACTCCTCCCGCGTCCGCTCCATTGCCAGGTCCTTGGGGACCGACCCTCGTCGGAAGCTCCTGCCCCGACTCCAGACCGCCCCGGAGATACAGCGCCAGCAGGTCCTCCACGAATCCCGAAACCCACGAAATCACCTCGAATCCGCTCGCCCGCAGCACGTCCTCGTACACGTCCTGCACCGCTCCGCAGATCACGCAGTTCACCCCCCGGTCCCGCAGCAGGCGGACTCGGTCGAACGGCTCCCGGCTCCGCAGCGGGTAGTCGACCTGGTCGATCTCACCTCCCTCACCTACCTGGAAGACCGCCATCGTCGCGCAGTGCTCGAAGCAGGGGGCGATCAGCTCTCCCATTCGCGGTATCGCCACTCTCACGCGCCCACCTCCGTGTTTCCCGAGGCGTGAGCCGGGTTCGAGACTGGTGACG